>JAFCBW010000180.1 GCA_017610525.1 Candidatus Nanohalarchaeota archaeon
AAAGACAAACAGATAATTCTCATAGGCACTGCCCACGTATCAAAAGAAAGCACAAAACTCGTAAACGAAGTCATCGACAAAGAAAAACCTGATACCGTCGGAGTAGAACTCTGCAAAAAACGCTACGACAGCATCAAAAAAAAGAAGAAGTGGGAAGACACAAAAATCACAAAAATCATCAAAGAAGGAAAGACCCAACTGTTCCTCGCAAACCTCCTTCTCTCAAGTTTCCAGAAACGCATAGGAGAAGACCTCAAAGTCAAGCCGGGAGACGAGATGATCCAGGCAATCAAAGCAGGCAAAAAATCCTCAGCAAAAATCGTGCTTCTCGACAGGGATATCCAGGTGACATTGAAACGCGCATGGAGAGAGATGAGCATCACCGAAAAGTTCAAACTCACCTACAGTCTGATGGTAGGACTCATCCAGCCCGAAGAGATAGAAGAAGAGATGATAGAACAACTCAAAGAAAAAGACGTCGTCACACAGATGATGGAAGATCTTGGGCGCGAGATACCCTCTGCAAAAAAAGTCCTTATTGACGAGCGCGACATCTACATTGCAAACAAGATACTCGACGCACCCGGCAAAAAAATAGTTGCCGTAGTCGGCGCAGGCCACATCGAAGGCATCAAAAAACACCTCAAAAAGAAAGAAAATATCGAGCCCCTCGAAAAAATACCTCAAGGGTCGCGGTGGGTAAAACACATTGCATACGCTGTACCTCTTGCATTCCTGAGCTTAATTGCATGGGGATTCATCCATCACAAATCTGTTGAATTGACACTCACAATGCTCACATACTGGTTCCTGATTAACGGCGTATTATCCGCCCTTGGCGCCATACTTGCACTCGGCCACCCATTGACTATAGTCTCAGCATTCATCGCCGCACCCTTTACATCCCTCAACCCGACAATTGGCGCAGGCATTGTAGCAGGACTCGTCGAAGCAAAAGTAAGAGAACCAAAAGTAAAAGACTTCCAGAATCTGGGCGAAATAACAACATTCTCTGGCTTCTACAAAAACAGGGTCTCAAGAATCCTCCTTGTAGCAGCACTCGCGAACCTCGGGAGTTCTATAGGAACATTTGTGGCACTGCCTTATCTAATGAGCTTGTTATAATTCCTCATCCTTCTGCTCTTCCTGAAAGCGAATCACTCAATGAGATTCGCACTCATCCTAATGAGCTTGTTATAATTCATCCCAAAAATCCAACAGAGAACACAACAACTATTTATAACATCTCAAAAATAATAAACAGCATGAACACAAGACTTCTCGAGGATGCCGGCTTAACAGAAAACGAATCCAAAGTATACCTTGCACTCCTTCGCACCGGCCCGGCCACAGCAGGCGAAATCAGCGAAAATTGCGGCGTCCACAGGCGCAACGTCTACGATGCAATCGAGCGCCTGAAAGAAAAACAACTTGTAAGCGAACTTGACCAGAACAACAAAAAATACTTTCACCCAAGCGACCCGGAAGAACTGGCAAACATCCTCAAAAAAAAGCAAAGAAACATAGAGACAATAATACCGGACCTCAAAAGACTCTATGAAAGCCCTGAAACAAAAGAGATCGTACAACTGTTCCACGGCGACGCAGGCCTGAAAGCAATCATGGAAATGCAGGCAGAAGACAACCACGACATCTTTGTCCTCGCAAGCAGGGACTCAATCGCAGAGATGCTCAGGTTCACCTACCCGGAATATGTAAAAAAAAGAGTAGAAAAAAATATCTGGATACACTTCATCTTCAACTCATTTGAAGGCGGCAAGACCGTCTCCTCCGCTCCACTCTCAAAAGTAAGATACTTCCCGAAAGAACACTCAGTACCATCAACCTTCATGATATGGGGCAGCAAATCCGCAATAATGTTATTCACAGAAAAAAACCAGATAATAATGCTCTTCAACAACGAAAAAATCGCAAAAGACATCATGGACTACTTCAACCTGATATGGGATATAGCCATTCGCTAGGATAAGTAAAATCAAAACATAACCACAAATCGGGTGGGTGGGGGCCAAGGGCGGATATCACAAAGAACCAAGGGGATATACTTTATATCACAACAAGTAAAATTATATAAATATACAAGTCAATTATACACCAAAAGGTAACTCACATGAAAAACACAAAAATCATCATATTTCTCATCTGCACACTAATTCTTGTAAACAGCGCATCAGTTGCGACTGCACAAAATTCAAAGTACGATATAAACTGCCTTGAAAATGCAGGCATAACAATAAACTCCCAGGAATACATAGATGACAGCAGCGCTCAGCAAAAGACCACAGTAAGCGCCAAAAGACTCAGCGACAACACCACATTCGAAGTACCCGGCGTATGGAGCGATAGGTATTTCATATCAGAAGAACTACTATTCAACGAAAGTGAATCATACAACATAACAATAAACATAGTTGCTACAGATACGAAGATGCACTACACATCTCATTTGAAACAGTAAACGCATTTGAAAATCTTGACCTGAAAAAGAATATGACATACAGCATGACCGACGACAGGGCACACACACTAGAGGTCAGCCAAAGGAAAAACGACCAATATCTGGACGAAATAGAAACATTCTATCTCGGGAACGAAAAATATAAATTAATATGGCCCGTCAGCACAAAAATTGAGACCTTTTACATAAGGGCACCTACATGTAAAGCATACGCATCCATAACATGCACCGAACCACCCGGATGCAGAAACGACGACGAATGCCAGGCTTCAGGATACTGCGACACATACTGTAAAGAACTGGACTGCAAAAATGGAGAACAAATACACAATCACAGATGCGTATCATGCATCTCAGACAGGGAATGTGATGACTCACAAATCTGCACACAGGACACATGCACAAACAACAGATGCATCCATAAATCTATTATATGCGAACCACCGGATGAATGCACAACCGCACGATGCGAAGAACCGCAAGGCTGTGTATATGTTGCTGACGAAGACTGCAAAAAAAGCAACGAGAACATAACACAACCAGAGAAAGAAAACCAGAAAAACTCAAACATGACCTACATCGGCGCAGCACTGCTACTATTAATACTCACCCTCATCCTGAAACCCAAAAACAAGCCGGAAACAAAGCCGGAGAAGAAAACCTCAGACAAAACAAAAAAATCATCCCCCAAACCAAAAAAAACAAAAAAACCACGGAAAAAAAAGAAATAGACACTAAACACAAATAATTTATATATAGTTAAGGTCGTTACTAAATGGACAAACTTAACAAAAGACCAAGAGACCTTTATCTATATGGAAAAGCCAATTGTCCAAAAAGTTCTGGCTTTTACCATACTTCTCGACCCAATAACATGTCTATGAAAGTTCTCAAAGATGCAACAGTATTCATAGGTAATGAATTAAAAAAAACGGATATAGGCATAGAAGGAGAGAAAATAGTAAAGATTGAAAAAAACCTGCGCGGAGACGAAAGAGACGAAATTGACTGCACAGGACTCATAATTCTCCCGGGTGCAATCGACATCCATGTCCACTACCGCGACTTCAAAGAAAGCCACAAAGAAGACTGGTTCACAGGCTCAAGAGCCGCAGCAAAAGGCGGCACAACAACCGTATTAGACATGGTAAACAACAGCCCTCCAATCACAACCTACAAGCGCCTCATGAAAAAAAAGAAACTCGCAAAAAAAAGCATAGTAAACTACGGCCTCTACTTTGGTCTCGGCCCAAAAAACCTCGACAACCTCGAAAAAATCGCCCCCCACGTATGCGGATTCAAACTCCACATGTGCAAAACCACAGGCGACCTGCTTCTGACAGACCCCACGCTCCAGAAAAAATCATTTGAAGCAGTAAAAAAAACAGGTAAGCCAATAGTAATCCACGCAGAAGACCAGAAGACTCTCGACGCAGCAGAAAGCATCCACAAAGAAAGACGCGACCATCTCGCGCACGCAGACTCAAGACCGCGCCTCGCAGAATCCCGCGCAGTAGACTACGCAATAGCATGTGCAAAAGAGACAGGTGCAAAAACCCACCTCACACACATCTCAACAACACTCGCACTCACCCGTATAAGAAAAGCAAAACAAATAGGCATAGACATCACATGCGACACAACCCCCACATACATGTACCTCACCCGCGACAACCTAAAAAACATGGGCGCATTCTGCAAGATGAACCCCCCCGTAAGAACAAAAGAAGACCTTGATTCAGTATGGGAATCAATAAAATACAACATCATCGACATAATCTCAACAGACCACGCCCCGCACACAATCAAAGAAAAAAAGCGCGACTTCAACAGCGCCCCGGCAGGCATTCCCGGAGTAGAGATGAGACTCCCGCTCCTCCTTGACGCAGTAAACAAAAATCGCATCACATTAAAAACACTGGTAAACACCTGCTGCACAAACCCGGCAAAGCGCTTCAACCTAAAAAACCGTGGCGAAATAAAAGAAGGCAACTACGCAGACCTGGTAGCAGTCAACATGGACCTCAGAAAAGAAGTAAGAAGAGAAGAGCAAGTCACAAAATGCGGATGGTCACCCTATGAAGGAATGATGCTGAAAGGCTGGCCAATAAAGACTTTCGTCAACGGAAACCTTGTATACAACTTCGGAAAGCTATATCCCAACCAGGGAAAAGACCTCTTTGAACAACCAGAACAGTGAAAGACATGACTGAAAACAAAAACAGCGTCATCGAAAAAAAAG
>JAFCBW010000051.1 GCA_017610525.1 Candidatus Nanohalarchaeota archaeon
CTAGATGCCGTGTCTGGTGGCGATAATCGAAATAAGGAAATATCCTTCGTTCACTACTACGCACGTAAATTCGCAACTATTTCGGCACAAGCACAATGCCTCCCAGACTGTTTTGAAGAACTCTCCGAAGCACTTCATTTAATGGAAAAGGAATTTCAAGAGATAGACAATATTCATCATAATATGGGTCTTGGTAGCGTTCCACTAAATGCAGACACAGAATACTTCTTCACTTGCAGACCTTTATACCTTCAATTAATGGAAGCTTATAAGGCATTTGAAGAACTAACACCTGTTCTAAACGAACTCGAAGAATCTGCAAAAACACTGAAAATAGATAGCATAGCGATTGTAGACCACGCCAGACCCAAATATCTCGAAATGATAAACGAAGTCCTTGACCCGCTTAAATCCATACCTGGTTGCGAGAATCGGATTCTGCATAAAAAAAGACCGAAAAACACCTGAAATCACAACAGGTACTACCCTGAATTTAATACCTATGCAAACACATTATCACATACTCACTTCTTAGAAAGCAGCACCACACGGCTCCTCTCATCCTCATCCCTGAACTCATACCCAAGCTCCTCATTCAGCCTGCGCGCCATCTCGCGAACCTCATCATGTCGCGGCATCGCCTCCTTCCCGAGCCGATACATAGAAAACCCCACCCACATATACGCCTTGACCTCAACAAAATCCGCATCCGCCCTCTCGATAAGCCGCGCATACTCACGGAAATGATTATCATTCCACCCCTTGACCATAGTCAGCCGCACCGCCTTCTTACACGAAAACGAAGGCATAACATCAACACTCTCATTAAACCTCTCCCAGAAATCAGGTAATTGCGGTGCATCAACCTTTTTGTAAACCTCCTTAGTAGGAGCATCCAAAGACAGGTAAAGCTGGCTAGGCTCATCCATCGAAGAAAGCGCAGAAGGAACCTGCCCGTTAGTAACAAGAAACACACTCATCCCTCGCCTCTTGAACTCAGAAATCAGTTCAGAAATCTTAGGATACAGTGTAGGCTCTCCCGCAAGCGAAATCGCAACATTCACCGGATCCTGCGCCTCCCTCCACTTCTCAATATTAGTCCCCGAAAACCCCTTGAACCCCGAAAGCAGCTTCCTCTGCCCCGCAATGCACCCATTCGCAATATCTGAAGGCTCATCAACCGAAACATCATCCATACAATTCGCAGCAGTCTTATCAACCGCCCTCCAGCAATACACGCACCTGTTAGTACAATAATAAAGCGCAGGACTCATCTGAAGGCACCTGTGCGACCTGATGCCGTGGATCTTCCCGTAAAACTTCTCCTTATAGCACACCCCCTCATCGCGCAAAGACTTCTTGGTCCAGTCGCATATCTTGCACCCCGAATGCGCCCCAGCAAGCCCATAATGCTGTTTAAGAAAAAGCTCGCGCATATTCTCAGTATCAATATTGTGATTCTCATCAGACATAGAATACAATTAGTAACCACAAAAATTTAAAAACAATTGCAACTCATGCACAATATTAAAATCAAAAATAACTATGTAATACGCAATTCAACTTGCGCAACATCTAACGGGCAATCACCTGTCATATCATTAGAGCCATTCATCTGTCTCTGAACAATATATGATATGACTGATCCTCTCCCATGTCTGGTGGGGTTATCGGATAAGGTGCTCCATAACCGGAACCACTGAACACAGCACCTATTTTTTGTTCCAAATAAGGATTTTCCGAAGGGTTTAATTGTTCTGCTATATCCATTCCACCCAGAACCTTGCGACCTATATTTCCCTCATGATAAGACATATTCATTCACCATCACAAAAGTGATATTACGATTATTGCGCCATAACCTTTATATGTTTTTGCATTCACCACAAAGAAACAACATGCATTCAAAAAGAACCCGCCCTACTTAACCCGGACTTCCAAAAAATCATGCGCAAGCACACTATTCCGAAACACCTCTCGCGCATCATCCAAAAGCTTCTTCGTACCCAAATCCTCCGATTGGTACCTTCTCGATATATGTGTCAAAAAAAGCTTCTTGACATTAGCCCTCTTGGCAATCTCAGCCGCCTGGCTTGAAGTAGTATGCTTATAATCCCCTGCCTTCTCAACAAAATCCCCCGCGAACGTAGAATCAGAAATCAATACATCAGCATCCTTCGAAAACTTCACAACATTCTCACAATACTTAGTATCCCCCGTATACACAATCTTCCGCCCCTTTTTAGCTTCAATCACATCCTTGGGTCGAATAGTCTTCCCCTCATACACAACATCCTGCCCTGCCTTCAGCTTCCCGATAAGCGGCCCAGTAGACAGCCCGAACTTAGCCGCCTTCTCCATATTAGCAGAAAGTCTCTCCTTCTCCAGAAACACATACCCAAGCGCACGCACATTATGCTCAACCCGGAACGGCACAATCTCATACTCCCCGCAGTCAACCGTATCTCCCTCCTTAAGCTCGCGCACAACAACCTCAAACCCGCGAAAATAATATCCAACAGTCAAAAGCTGCTCAATAAATCTCTTACTGTCCTTCGGACCATAAACATAAAGCGGCTCCTTGCGCCCCTCAAGACACATAGTCTGGATAAGCCCGAGAATCCCTGCAAAATGATCCGCATGCCAATGTGAAATAAAGATCCTGTCAATCTTCATGAACTTCAGCCGAAGATTCATAAGCTGCCTCTGCGTTCCCTCCCCGCAATCAAAAAGCAGCCGCTCATCCTTATACATCATAAAAATAGACGCAAGATTCCTATCACGGGTAGGCACCCCCGACGAAGTTCCGAGAAACACAATTTTTATCATAAAAACAAATAGAACACAAAACTTAAAATATTAAACCCGCCCAAATCAAAAATATATAAACAGCAGAAATCAAAAAACAACAGGGCACCATGCAATTCAAGATAATATCCTCCACAATAATAGCGATAGTCGCAGTACTACTCCTCTTTACAATAGTACGGATGTACTCCACAGAATCAACAACCCCCATGACATGCAAACTCCACAAAAACGTAATAAGGCACATCCCACTCCCTGGCTACGCCAACCAGCCCCTGCCTGACGGATGCTCCGAAGACCCTATTGAAGAGCGCATAGAAATAAAAGAAATGACAAACCGCGAACTGTCACACTACATAGTCAAATGCTGGGACAAAGCAAAACAAGGCATGTACGGCAAAAAACTCGAATGCTACGAACTCTACGCAAAAAAAGTAACAGAACCCATAGACGAAAGCACAGTAACCGCTACCTTTAATTCAGAACAATGCGTTATCCTACCAAACAACTGGCTAGACATAGAAAAGCTGTCATATTCCTGCGGCACCGAAAACAAGATAATTTGGAAAATGACCGAAACAATAGACGACAAAACCACCCTCATCATCAAATATAATCCTTTAGCACACTGGGTTGAAGTAATATGACAAAAAACAGAAAAGGCCTTGCACTGGAAATGCTCGCGAAATTGATGATCGGCATAGTCATAACAGTAATAGGCATCGGTCTCGTAACCCATTTTCTCGGCGTAAATTTAGACATTCCCGGCATGCTAAAAGACGGCACCAACAACGTGCTGAGAGGCTCTTACGTAGACCCGCACACCCGGCTTGAAGTCATAAACGAGTCATACACAGAAGAAAGAATCGCAAAATACATCAAGACATGCTGGGACCGCACCCGCGACACAAAGCAGGACATGCCATGCTTTGCCCTCCAGGGCGACTTCACACAAATAAATGATGTAGGCATCCTTTCAATACTAAAAGAACTAGACCCGAAAGTACCCCGCCGCACAAACATCACAGCCCAGTTCGCCACAATAGATATGGTAATCATATACTACGACTTCTCAGACGACATAATCGACGTAAAAAGCTAAGTGAACCACCCTCATTTGAAAATGGTAGCTTCATGATTCACAGGCATTTGCTCTAAACTGCACGATCCGCAGCCTCAGAAGCAATATTAGAACAATGATACGCAATACTCAACATATTCGAAATAATAGTACTTACCGAAACCAGGACCTCCTTTTGAAGATTATCAATGATGATGCTATTCTTCTTCCGAACAAACTCATCCATCCTATCAATAACTCTATTCGCACCATGAAAATCCTTTTTAAAATAGCACTTCATGGCATCTTCATAATACCCGAGAATCATTTCATAAAACACATAAATCTCATCAAAGACATCCGTTGGTATTGCATCTTTAACCAGGACCTCTTCCTGCGCAATTGCAACAATATGATCTGCGATCGCCTCAATCTGTTCAATTAATGTCCTATACGAGATGCATTCCATCACACTGATATTTAACTGCTTTAACCTGAGCGAATTTCTTATCGCAAGCCCTGTCTCTCTCCTCACAAGAAACGCAATCCTGTCAATCTCCTCTTCCCAGCTAATAATACTTTCAACCGCCTTCTGATTTTTAGAATTGATTTTCACAGTATCAATTAGCATAAACTTCGATATTATGAACGCACGCCGGATAGACTTCATAATCGACAGGTAATCACTGGAAAAAAAATCCTGCAAAATAATGACATTAGAACTTTCATCACTGATTTCAAATCCAATCGTTCTTTTTATATGCTGAAGAATTGCCTCTCGTTTCACAGAATCAAATCCTCTTTTGGAAACAAGCCTGATGCGGTTAGCACCATCTAAATAATTTGCAAGAAGTTTCCTTTTGAGCGCACAATCACTTAGCTCATCTATGTTTACTACTCTCTCACTCAAAATTTTCTCAGATGAATACACATTTACACTCAAAGCTCCGTCTTTATCCTCAAACACACTCAACTTGTCTCCCGCAGAAATATTATTTTTAGATGTCCACGACTTTGGAAGTGATATGGTGTATGTGCAAACCCCTGTTTTTTGAACCTTCCTTATATCTGTACTGATCATATCACCTATTTATTCATCTATATACATCTATTTTCAGTATATATTATATATATACATATATTCTAATATATATACCTGGTTCATAATTTATTAATACATAAAAATCGTTTATAACTGACATGAAGTTTCATTTTCTTTCTTCAATAGTGATGACGTTCTTACTTGGATTCATGGCACTTAACAACAACCTCAACACCAGAACAATATTGATTCTGCCAATAATACTATTCTATCAACTCACATTCATATTGTTCCAGTTAGAATGTGATACATTATACCGGTTTCAGTGGTCTGCAAAAGAAAAAAAAATAAGAAAACACGTAGCTGAAGAAACAGCACATAAAATCGTAAAATATTATACATCAAATCAAAAGCAACCTGCCACATAAGCAATACCGCACGCCCCCTCACTCGATACCATACACGCACCCATCGGGCTATCAGGCCTGCACTTCTTTCCAAACAGCCCGCACTCGTGAGGCTCGCACACCCCGCAAAGAACCTCCCCGCACCGGCACCCATTGAATACCTTAGGCTCCATGACATCATCCAGCACATCCGAAAACCTCACCTCAGCATCAAACCTCCCAAACCTCTTTCGAATCCCAAGCCCTGACCCCCCAACAACCCCAAGCCCTCTCCAATCTGCATCCCTCGCCTCAAAAACCTCATCAATAACCCCGAGAGCCGCCGGGTTGCCCCGAGCACTCACAACCCGGTTATACTCATTCTCAACCTTCCTCTCACCCTTCCTGATCTGCAAAAGAAGCATAAGGACAGACGCAAGCACATCCACAGCCTCAAACCCCGTGATGACCTGCGCAGCATCAACATCCCTATACGCCGAAGACCCGATAATCGCAGACACATTCCCCGGGCTAATAAACCCGTCAATATTGACCTTATCCATCAAAAGAAGCATCTTCATAGCAGCAGGCATCGTCTTATGCACAGAATACACGCAAAGCCCGCTCTTCAAAGCAACAGCACTCATAGGCGCAGTCGTCTCAAACCCCACCCCGAAAAAAACAACATCCTCTCTGTCCCTACACATCCGAAGCGCATCAACAACCGAACAGACAACCTCAACATCCGCACCCTCTGCCCGTGCACCATTAAGGCTCATCCTCGAGCCCGGCACCCTCATCATATCCCCGTAAGTCGCAACCGTAACACCAGAAAGCGCAAGCTCAACAACACAATCAATATCCCTCTGTGCAGTAACACACACCGGGCACCCCGGCCCGCTGACCAGCTTAACATTAGAAGGAAGAACAGACCTGATACCATACCTTGCAACAACCTGCGTATGAGTCCCGCACACCTCCATCAGCTTGACATCCCTATCAATAGACCCCGCAACATCCTTGATCCTCCCCACAAGCTTTTTACATACCCCGCTATCCCCAAACACAACCATAACAATCAACCGCATCCAAGCTCCTCAATAAGCTTGCCATTACGCATAAAATCCTCATCTGAAACAACCTCAATCGCAAACCCCGCATGAACCAAAACATTATCCCCCACACGCACACCCACAAGCTCAACATTAATGTCCTTGGTGACTCCCCCGAAATCAACAACCGCAAACTTACCATCATCCCTAACTTCAACAACTCTGCCCTGCACCGAAAGACACATAATAAAACAACTAAACCCCCAGACTTAAAAATCAATCATCACTACCCCACCATACCCATTTTTAAACATCAAAGGCAAAATACACACATGGTAAAAAACCTTCATGCCTATGAGAAAATAGTCGGCAAAGACATCATAAGCGAGATACATACAAGATCAGAAAAACTATCCAAAAAA
Source organism: Candidatus Nanohalarchaeota archaeon (assembly GCA_017610525.1). Taxonomy (GTDB): domain Archaea; phylum EX4484-52; class EX4484-52; order EX4484-52; family B79-G9; genus B79-G9. The sequence goes on from JAFCBW010000051.1 coordinate 6,771, forward strand.
AACATCGTCTGCATCAACTCAACCTACCAGGGCGGCGGCGTAGCAGAGATACTAAACAGCCTCGTATTCCTCTTCAACGAAGTAGGCATAAACTTCGGCTGGAGAATACTCCACGGCTCCCCTGACTTCTTCACAATAACAAAAAAATTCCACAATGCCCTACAGGGCGAAAAAATAAACTTGTCAGCAAGAAAAAGAGACGTATACCTGGAAATAAACCGCCGCTTCTCAACATACACTCACCTGAAACACGACCTCGTAATAATTCACGACCCACAGCCACTGCCCCTGATCAACTTCTACAAAAAGACACAGCCATGGATATACAGGTGCCACATAGACATCTCAAAACCCGACCCGAATGTCTGGAAATACCTCAAAACTTTCATCGAAAAATACGACCGCATCATCATCTCAAAAGAAGATTACCTGAAACACGACCTCAAAATACCCCAAAGCATAATCCACCCTGCAATAGACCCAATATCTCCCAAGAACGAGCCATTATCAGAAGAGACAATCAAGAAATATCTCAACAAACATGGCGTAACCTTAGACAAGCCAATAATATCCCAAATTTCAAGGTTCGACAAATGGAAATGCCCAACCGAAGTCATAGAAATATTCGAACTGGTCAGGAAAAAAACAGACTGCCAGTTAGTCCTGCTGGGCTCATTTGCTTCAGACGACCCTGAAGGCCAGAAAATGTTCGAAAAAGTAGTAAAAAAAGTAGAAAAAAGCAAACATCAGACAGACATAAAACTGCTCTTAATCGAAAGCGATATACTGGTAAACGCACTGCAAAGAGCATCATCCGTAGTCATCCAGAAATCATCCAAAGAAGGCTTCGGGCTGGTAGTCTCAGAAGCACTATACAAAGGCACCCCTGTAGTAGCCTCAAGAGTCGGTGGAATACCACTCCAGGTAATCAACGGCGTAAACGGCTACCTCCACAAGCCGGACGACATCAAAGGTTTCGCAGAC
>JAFCBW010000181.1 GCA_017610525.1 Candidatus Nanohalarchaeota archaeon
TGCGCTTATACCACCTGTTCCTGAAGCGAGTGCAGAGGAAGTTGAAGCTGCGGTGATGGAAGCAAAAGGCCAATAGCTGGCTTAGAGATCAGGAATTTGCGAGAGGATCGTACTGATTCTCTTGTGTTTTGTTTTTATTTTTTGTTTTGGATTGTAAGGGGAGTGCCGGAGTAAATCATTAAGCAAAGAAATATGAATGTTCGGCTTGAAGTATGCCCTATGTATTCTTATTCGAAGATAAACAGTTATTTTAATTGCCCGCTGATGTTTAAGTACAGGTATGTCGATAGGGTGAAGGTTGAGAGGTTCGAGGGGATTGAGGCGTTTCTCGGGAAGAGAGTGCATGAGACTCTTGAGAAATTGTATTCTGATCTTAAAAGGCAGAAGGTGAATAGCGCTTCTGATCTAAGGACGTACTATGAGGACAGATGGGAGACTAAATATAGTGATGATGTGCGGATTGTCAAGAAAGGGTTTTGCAGGGATAATTATCTTTCGATGGGCAGAAAGTATATTGCTGATTATTATAAGAAGAATTTCCCGTTTACGTCTAGTACTACTGTGAGTCTTGAGCAGAAGGTGAATCTTAAACTTGACGGGCATAGCATTGTGGGGTATATTGACAGGCTTGCGATATGTGAGAAGGATTCCGCCTATGAGATACATGATTACAAGACGTCGGGGAGCCTTCCGCCACAGGCGGTGCTACAGAGGGATGAGCAGCTTTCGTTGTATGCGCTTGCGGTCAGGAATATGTATGATGATGCGAAGAAGATACGGGTTGTGTGGCATTATCTTGCGTTCAATAAGGAGTTCGGGTATCTGCGCAGTGAAAAGGAGCTTGAGGATGTTTCCAATAGCATGATTCGGAAGATCGGGATCATTGAGGATGCTGTCAAGGAAGGGGATTTTCTTCCTAATGCGTCTGCTTTGTGCTCATGGTGCGAATTCCAGAAGATATGTCCTGTGCATAAGCATAAGTTCAGTGCGGAGAATGAGAAGAGCAAGGTGTATGGGTCAGGGGTTGAGCTTGTTGATAAGTATGCTCTTTTGAAGGTGCGGCAAAGGGCGATTACTGATGAGATGGATGATGTCCGTGATGCGCTTATCGATTATTGCAGTAAGAACGGGATGGGGGCAGTTGAGGGAGGTGAGTATGTTGCTAAGGTCTCTGAAAGTAAGGATGTGAAGTACCCGAGGGCAGGGGATACAAAGCGGAAGGAGCTTGAGGATTATCTTAGGAAGGCCAATTTGTGGGATAAGGTTGTGGGGCTTGATGTGTTTGCGCTTAGGAGGGTCTTGAAGGAGACTTTGCTTGACAATAGGGTTGCTGATAAGATCAGGGGTTTTGGGAGTGAAGAGATCAGTCATAAGGTGAGTCTGCGTAAGAGGAAGGAGGGAGAATGATGGGTCGGCGAAAAGTGAAGAAGTGGAATATTTTTTTTGTGCTGGTTTTGGTTGTAGGGTTTGTGTTTATGCAGGATACATCTATTGTCGGGAATGTGATTTTGCCTGAACAAGAGGCACGTGAGACTAATTTGGCGCCGGAGGTGCTTTTTTGTCCTGCGGATGGGTGTGAGGACAGGCTGCGCAGGTTGATTGAGAGTGCGAATGTGTCGGTTCATTGCGCCTTGTATGATGTTGAGCTTGAAAGTATTGTTGATGCGCTCAAGGAGAAGGCGAAGGAGGTTGATGTTCGGCTTGTGACGGACAAGGATAATTGTGAGCATCTTTTCGGGATCGATTATGTGTCTAATGTGGGTACGCATCAGCTTATGCATGATAAGTTCTGTGTGATTGACGGCGAGGTTGTGTTTATGGGGTCTTATAATCCTACGATTACGGGGATGAGGAATGATAATAATATGCTTGTTGTCTATTCCAAATATATTGCTTCTAATTATGAGGATGAGTTTTCTGAGCTTGAGGGTGAGGTGTTTGGCGGCGGAGATTCTGTGCGGTATCCTGTTGTTTATATTAATGATGTACGCTATGAGAATTATTTCTGTCCTGAGGATGGGTGCGGGAATAAGGTCATGGAAGTTCTTTCGGGGGCTCAGGAGTCTATTGATTTTATGTGCTTTACGTTTACGCATGATGGGATAGGGGATGCGATTGTTGATGCGCATGAGAGAGGGGTGGCTGTGCGCGGGGTTTTTGAGAAGTTCCAGAGGAGCAAGTGGTGTGAGTATGAGAAGCTTTTAGGGAATGATGTTTCTGTGAAGTGGGATGGGAATTCAAAAAATATGCATCATAAGGTGTTTATTGTTGATGGGAAGATTGTGGTTACAGGGTCTTTTAATCCTACCAAGGCAGGGGATACCAAAAATGATGAGAATATTCTGGTCATCTATGATGAGGGGATTGCGGGGATGTTTCTTTC
>JAFCBW010000052.1 GCA_017610525.1 Candidatus Nanohalarchaeota archaeon
TCCCCGACACTGCCGGACACAGAATTCTCAAGCGGCACAACCGCCGCATCGCTCTTGCCCGAAGACAGCGCATCAAACACATCATAAATAGTATTCTCAAACAAAAACTGCGCACCCTTACAATACACAAGCCCGGCCTCATGGCTGAAAGTCCCACCGGGCCCAAGCACACTCACTTTCATGAAACCACCATCTTGCGAAGAACATCAAAAAAATCAGGATACGTCTTAGAGACACACCCCTCATCCTTAATGACAACACCAGAAACGCGCAGCCCCGCAACAGCAAAACTCATAGCGATCCTGTGATCATCATAAGTATCAATAACCGCGCCATGCACATCCCCGCCCTTGACAACCAACCCATCATCAAGCTCAGACGCATCAACACCCATCTTTCGAAGCTCAGCAACAGTAGCCGCAATCCTATCAGTCTCCTTGATGCGCATATTAGCTGCATTGACAATCCTGGTCTCACCCTCAGCAAACGCCGCAACCACCGCAAGCGTCATCGCAACATCAGGCATACTATTCATATCAATCTCACCAACACCACGTAATGTCTCCGGTCCCTTAAGTTCAATCCAGTCCACGCCATTATCACGCGAACAACCCATCTTAACAAACACATCCAAAAGACCCAAATCCCCCTGCGAAGACCCCGGATTCACCCCCGTAACCCGGACAGTACTACCCGTGATCGCAGCAGCAGCAAAAAGATAAGACGCACTCGAAAAATCCCCCTCAACAACATAATCGCGCGCATGATAAACCTGCCCTGCCGTCACCTTAAAAGACTTATAATCATCATTCTCCACATTGACCCCAAACTCCCTCATAGACGCGATAGTCATATCAATATAAGACTTTGAAGTAAGCTCGCCAACAGTCTCCACAACAACATCACTCTTCGCATAAGGCGCACAAAGAAGAACAGACGTAAAATACTGCGAACTCTTATCCCCTTTGATCTTTGTGACACCGCCAGAAATCCCGCCGCCCTCAACAAGCACAGGCGGACACCCATCATCCTTTATAGAATACGCAGAAACCCCTAAAGGTCCGAGAGCCTCCAGAAGATCAGCAATAGGCCGCTCATTCATCCGCTCATTCCCCTTGAGAATAACATGCCCCGAATCAACCAAAGCGCAGACAGTAACCAAAAACCTCATAGCAGTCCCCGCATTCCCTAAAAACAGCGGCTCATCAGGCACATCAAGCCTGCCGCCCCTCCCAAAAACAGCAAACACATCGCCATCCCTCTCAACCCGAACCCCAAGCTGGCGAAGCGCCTCTGCCATATACTTAGTATCATCACTCTCAAGCGCATTCATAACCCTAGTCTCGCCGCCCGACAAAGCAGCAATCAACAGCGCACGATTAGTATAACTCTTCGAAGGCGGCGCCTTGACCGAAGCGCTAAAACCCATGTCAACCGGCTCAATTTCAATCATATCATACTCCGCTCCTGTATCCTCTTTGACTCAGTGATAATCTCCCTCATAATCCTCTCAACAAAATCTGGACTCATCTCCCTCTCCTGCGCCATCTTTCGCATACTCTCAATAAGCTCACGCTCCCTATCCTCCTGATTCACAGGAGCATTACACTCCCTCTTCACATCAGCAACCTTCGGCATAAGAGCCAGTCGCCTGGAAATAACCTCAAGCAACTCACAATCAAGCTCATCAATCTGCTTTCTCAAATCCTCAAGTTCCATATCATCACTTCTCATCTATAGTCTCATCAATCTTCATCCCAAAATGCCTGCCCGCACTCTCAGTATACGCAAGCACCTCATCACCAACCTTAAGCTTCACAATAGACACAGGCTTACCCGTAGGCTTAACAAGCCGTATCGTCTCCGCATTCTGTAATATTAGCGAAACCCTCTTACCGCCCGCATCTGCTTCAACAAGTATCATCGGCCTCTTCTCAACCTTGCTCCTGCCGACAACCGCATCCTGCACATTGCCCTTATAATCAACAACATCAACCTTATCACCGGACTTAATCTCAGAAAGATACTTGGTCTTGCCACCGCAAACCATCACATACGCATGGACCCCGCCGGCATTCACCCTGAAAGGCCTCGCCGCAACATAAGGATTTTCAACACTCTCAGAATGGACAAGAAACATACCTGAACTCGAATTCCCGACAAGCATCCCTTCACCCTGCTTCATATTCGTACAAGTATCTATGCAAACGCGATCCCCTGACCCGACATTCTCAATCTTAACAACCTTGGCCCGCACAAGCGACACCTTCCTGCCTTCATCATTCACAATCCTGCCGGTCTTCTTGATCTCATTCATATCAGTTGTCCACAAAAGCACCCCAGCCACACCACGCTCAAGCACCTCAAGCGCCATCTTAGCATCCCGGGAGTCCGCAACACTTGCAATAATCTGCGCACCCCCTGCAATCATATTCTCTAACGGTATAACAGTCCAGTCCTTAGTCTTCACAATCACCATCTTCCTGCGCCCGGCCTTAGCTGCCCGAACCTCATCATCCTTACAGTTGATCTCAATCTCTAAAACATCACGGCCAAGCGCAATATCACCATCAACTGCCACAGTCTTAATCACACCAAGATCATGCACCTTGGAAGAATCGCCCTTATCAACAACAATTGCATCCGCACCAGACTCAAGCGCAGTCGTAACTACCTTCTTGTTCCACTTTCTTGCATCCACCCAAAACATCTTCATGAATTCCACCTACAGATATTATGCCCCCAAAAACTTATATCACTGTGTCATGACTTTAATCGCCTCCTTCGCACTTTTGCCTTCATGAACAATCTCACACACTGCCCGTACAAGCTTAGCCGGACTCTCATGCTGGAACGCATTCCTTCCCATAGCAACTCCGCAGGCACCTGCCTTTATCGCGCCCTCAACCATCTTGAGAGTCTCCAAATCACCGCCCTTGGCGCCGCCGGCAATAACAACAGGCACACCCATCGCTCCATCAACAACCTCCCTGAAAGTCTCCGGACTGCCAGTATAATTAGTCTTGATAATATCCGCACCAAGCTCAGCAGCAATCCTCACCGCATGCTTAACAACCGCGACATCGCACGAATCCTTTATATTCGGACCGCGAGGATACATCATTGCAAGAAGTGGCATTCCCCACTCCATACACTTCTGCGAAATACACCCAAGATCCTGAAGCATCTTCGCTTCATCTCTGGCACCCACATTGATATGCACAGAAACCGCATCAGCCCCGAATTTAATCGCCTGCTCAACAGACCCTGTAAGCACCTTCGTATTCGGATCCGGCGCAAGCGTCGTACTTGACGAAAGATGCAAAATAAGGCCAACATCCTTTCCATATCCCCTGTGCCCGTGCAAAGGGAGTCCAATATGCCCAAGAACCGCATTCGCACCACCTTCTGCAACCTTATCAACAGTCTTTCCCATCTCAAGCAGGCCCTCACAGGGACCGATAGTCACCCCGTGATCAAGAGGTATAATCACACATTTTCCTGTATCCCTATTAATAATTCTCTCCATTCTAATACTTTTACCTGTCATTTTCGCTTCGCCTCCATGTATAATTGTACTCTGTTTTCCGATAGGGTGTGTATGTTTCTGAACTATGCCTATGATATTCGGATGAAGAAAATCAAGTGTATCAGGATGCAGAACCTCCCACTTGTTCTCCGTGATATTGCGCCTCAGCACCTCAGCTGAAATACGCGCAATCGTAGAATACTTATCACCCACATCCCGAAGAATCCCGTGCGTATCCTTAAGATAGATAATCGCATCCGCATTGCAAAGATTAGCAATAGCGCCAGCCACTAAATCAGTCGCATTCCTGCCAAGAAGAATAACATGGCCGTCTTCTGTTTCCGCGCCAAACCCCGATATGACACACAGCTTATGGTCAAGCTTATGCATGCGCTCCTTGCTCCGGCAAAGATCAAGCTTCCCGCAAAGCCAATCCCCCTTCCCGACCAAAGGATACTCACTAGAGCCCTGAACAATCAACTTGGAATCCACCCCTATCTTTTCAAGCTCATGACAAAGCCTCCGGGCACTCTCAATCTCACCCTGTATCTGATGCCTTGCCTTTTGCGCATCAGGCATAGCCATACTCTCTGCAACCAGAGAATCAGTCACCCCCTTCTTTGCAGAGACAACAACATGAAGCGTATCCACCTCACAAGCTATCTGTTGTATCCACCTCGCCTGCTTCGCGATACACTCATCAGTACCCAGCACAGACCCGCCGATTTTCACGACAATCTTTTTCAGCTCTTTCCTCAAGCCATTCACATTCAGTATCATCTCAATTACCACCAATCTCCTTTTCAATCACATCAAGCATTTTCCTAAACTTCTCTCTCTGATCCATTGCATAAGGATTCATAACCTGGATATCACGCAAAAGCACATCAGTATCACTTTCAAGCCTGCTCACAATCTCAAGCAGCGCATCAAAATTTGGCGTAGTCAGCTCTTGCTTGCCAATACCCATCTTCATAAGGCCAAGCGCAATATAATGCGTCAATCCCTGCGCAACAGCCATCTGCCGGTCATGCTCTTCAGGTGCCATAACATACGTAACAAGACCCAGCTTCCCAAGATACTCGCATACCTTATCAACATCCCATTTCCTTGTCCTCACAGGACAGACCGCAACCTTCCTGCCGGAAATATCATATCCACCCCCGTCACAAACATTGGAAGAATCAGGTCCAAACAAAGGATGAGTCCCGATAACATCCACATGCTCAGGTAGCAGCCGGCTCATCAACTCCACCGGCGCCTGCTTAACAGAACACACATCAAGAACCAAAGCACCCTGTTTTAAACACGGCGCAATCTTTCGCAAAATATCCTCAAGCGCAGAAATCGGCATAGAAAGCACAACAATATCCCGACAAGCCGCTTTCTCAAGCGAAGATTCATAGCTTATACCCAACTTCCCGGCAATCCTGCTCTTATCGTGCGGGTTATAAGCACACACATCAAAATGCTCCCTAAGCACTCCTGCCATAAGCTGCCCGAACCTTCCAAACCCGATAATCGCAAGCGTTTTCATCTTTTCCAATCTCATTTCTCTTCCTGGAAGCCTCATGTAACATAACTAAATTACAAGAGACCACAAAAAGAAAGATATTTTGTCAGTGATTATTGTATGGCCTCTCAATCAAAAATAAAAGCCAAATATCCAAAAAGCACCAAAATAGCCAAAGCTAAAAAAATGAACTGTATTCATGCTCTCGCTCATGCTCTTGAAACAAACTTTCATCGACGTCATACATACATCAACTCAACTAACTAATCATCCTTAATGCAGGCCAATGTTTATATAATTTGCGCCCGTGTTCCCACGACAACAGCACACCAAAAACAGAATAAAAATATAATACTACGCCACAAAAGTGTCTGCACAACATATTTGTTCTCCGCACCACAAAAACCAAACACAATAATACCACACCATCAACAACAAAAAAGATGACAACCCCATGAACCCCGACACAATAGAAAACGAATCCCGCGTACTGAAATGGCTCTTAATAAACACCCTTGCAATCATCGCAGGCATCATCGGCGGCATAAGCGCAATCGCATTCAAATCCATGATAGAATTCAACCACCACATATTCTTCAACATAATCAGACCAAACCTCTCATCAAACAACTTATCCCTCATCGCAATCCCTGTAATCGGCGCACTAATATCAGGCATAATCGTATCCAAATGGTGCAGAGAATCAAAAGGCCACGGCATCCCCGAAATAATGATTGCAATAGACACCCAAAAAAGCAGGATAAGAAAACGCGTAGCATTCATAAAAGCCATCTCTTCATCAATCATAATAGGCAGCGGTGGAAGCGCAGGAAGCGAAGGGCCAATTGCACAAATCGGCTCATCCATCGGCTCAGCCCTGGGACAGGTATTCCACCTATCTGAACGTAAAATTCGCCTGCTCACAGTCTCCGGTTTAGCAGCAGGCATCGCAGCGGTCTTCAATGCTCCTCTAGGTGGCGCAATATTCGGTCTCGAACTCCTCCTATACTCATTCAACGTACTCGACATAATGCCAATAGTACTGGCATCAGTAGTCGGCACATCAATAACAGCCCAATACTACGGCTACAACACAATCCTTGACAACGTATCATACATCTTCAACCCATCAGAACTGCCATTATACTTAGTCCTCGGTCTCCTGACAGGACTCGCAGCAGTATTCTTCGTAAGATTCTTCTACTTTGTGGAAAAGAAATACACAATCCTAAAACTCCCGGACAGCATAAAACCAATGACTGGCGCTCTCGTCACAGGTATTGTAGGATTCTCATTCATAGAATACGGCATATACGGCATAGGCTACGAAGGAATCACACAGGTATTCACAGGAACAATCCCAATAAAACTCATATTAATCCTATTCGCCACCAAGATAATTGCAACATCATTCACAATAGGTTCCGGCGGGTCAGGCGGAGTATTCGCACCATCACTCTACATAGGATGCATGTTCGGCGGACTCATAGGCTACATATTTCAGGCACTATTCCCTGGTCTTGTAGTACACCCGATGGCATACGCTCTGCTCGGCATGGGCGCATTCTTCGCATCAGTCGCCAAAGTCCCCCTGACATGCATAGTAATGATATCCGAAATAAGCGGAGACTGGACAATGATCGCACCCCTCATGGCAGCCATCTTCATAAGTTATGCCACATCATCCCTATTCCTCGGCTCATCATCAATATACACAGTTAAACTAGAACAAATCGGCATCCACAGGCACCACAAACACTACCTCAAAGAATTCTACAAAGTAAAAGTCCGCGACATAATGACAGACAAAAAACTCATAACAGTATCCCCAGATATGCGCGCAGAAAAAGTATATCAATTCCTGACTACACACAAAAAACTAAGATACCCTGTAATCAGGAACAAAAAAGTTATAGGCATCCTGAGTTTCCATGAATACAAAAACCTTAACCACATAACAAAAAACATGAAAGTAAAAGACATAATGAAAAAACCCAAAACAGTCCACCCAAACAACTCAATTGACGAAGTATTCAACATATTCTCAGAACAAAACTGCGGTTGCGTTCTCGTAACAGAAGGCGACAAACTAACAGGCATAGTCACAAAAACAGACATCATGCACGCATATCGTATAATAAAATCCGAATCAGACGATGAAGAAAAATACAAACACGAGATGAATCATATAATAACAAAACTTGAAAAACACACAAAACAGGAAATCGCCCATATAATACACTTGGAAAAACAGATCGCAAAAAAGCTAGCCACAAATAAGAAAAAATAATAAAACACCCATCAACACCACCAGACAACTTCTAATGATCACGTTTCAACACAAAAAACATAGATTTGAACCACCAAAAAAACGCACTTTTCACAAAAACATCATTCACACCCAAAAAAAACCAATTACTTTATAAATAAACCAACTCAAATAACATTTTCAAAAAAAAGTGAATAAAATGGTAACAGTAAAAGGACACGAAATAAAAACAACACCCATTACATCTGCATTTAATCGAAAAGCACTCCAATTCAACAACAAGATAATCACCCTTCTGAAACGTATT
>JAFCBW010000182.1 GCA_017610525.1 Candidatus Nanohalarchaeota archaeon
TCCATCAGTTAACTAAATAAACATGAAAACCTAATTATGATGCATGAGACACCAGTCAATTCTTATCACTGTAATAATTGCAGTAGTTCTGGCATGCGCATGCACCTCCAGCCCACCAGCCCAAAACGACACAATGCCAAGCGAACCTGCGCCCCCTGCAATAGACCCTGGATTCTGCGGTACGTCAACAAACGCAGAGTGCGCAACTGACAGCGACTGCCAGAGCGGCGGATGCTCAGGACAGGTATGCATGAGCAAAGACGAAGAGCCTCTAATGACCACTTGCGAATATAGGGAATGCTATAATGCTGAGAAGTATGGTGCCGGATGCAGATGCACACAAAACAAATGCCAATGGACATCAATTCATGCGCAGTAATACTCGCCTTTGGCTTTCTGCCTGCCATCCTGCTGCGAGTCCAGCTTACCTTTGGCTTTCTGCCTGCCATCCTGCTGCGAGTCCAGCTTATTTGCCCGCGGCCTTCCTGTCTCCTGCTCTTTTCTGAAAGTAATACCCAGTGACTTCAAAAATACGTTCATCCCATCATGAAGATGCACTGCTGGTTTTGCATGGCCTGAGACACCTGGCTCACCAAGAAATATCACTGCCCTGTCTGAAATATAATTCAGAAGCATCATGTCATGATCAATAACCATGCATGTCTTCTTATTCACCTCAATGAAGCGCCTGATGATCTTTGCTAGTTTAACTCTTTCCTCAACATCAAGATAAGCTGACGGTTCATCAATAAGATAAAAATCAACATCCCGGGCAAGACATAGCGCAACAGCAACACGCTGGAGTTCCCCTCCTGAAAGTTCAGAAACATAATTCTCAAAGATCCTATCCAGCTCAAATGGCATGACAATCTCCTGCTTGAATTTGGCACTTCCGAAATCATCGCATTTCTGTAAAAGCAATTCGCGCACAGTCCCATCAAAATCTCCTTTCACATACTGCGGCTTGTAGGCTATCATCACCTTTTTGTCAATCTTTCCCTTTTTTGGCTTGATCTCACCTGCAAAAACTTTCGCAAGAGTTGTCTTGCCAAGTGCATTGGCTCCGAATACACCGACAATCTCGCCGGCATAGAGATGCCCTGAATCAACTTTCAGGCTAAACTTATCAAACTTCACTTCAATGTCCGGATAATCCAGAGACTTATCACTCCCTTTGAAAATCTGGCCCTTTGCCATAAACGAAAGCGCATCATCCCTGAACCGCACATTGCTGTCTTTGATATACCCTGAAAGATAGGTATTGACTCCCCGCCTTGAAGAATAAAGAGTAGAAATGACACCATATACTGAAGCACGCCCATATACAATATGAATCACATCGCATAGGTAATCAAGAGTCGCAAGGTCATGCTCTACAACCATCACTGCCTTGCCGGAATCTGCAAGGTCACGGATAAGCGCAGCAACAATCAGCCTGTGCCTGATGTCAAGAAATGAAGACGGCTCATCGAAATAATAGACGTCGCTTTCCCGCAATACAGCTGCAAGTATCGCTACTCTCTGGAGCTCCCCGCCTGAAAGTTCATGAAGTGTCCTCCCAAGCACATGCTCGATCTCAAGTTTTTTTGAAAGCTCTCCTATCAATCCACGCTCATCCTTAATTATATCTGCGACTTTACCCTTGTATTTCTTCGGGATCATGTCCACCTGCTGGGGCTTGTAAATTGTTTTTACATTATTGTCCCGAAGCCCAATAAGATAATTCTGAAGCTCTGTACCCCTGAACCGCAAAATAATATCATCCCACTTTGGAGGCGCATCAAACTTCCCAAGGTTCGGCTTAATCTGGCCTGATAGAATCTTAAGGGCCGTGGTCTTTCCAATGCCGTTCGCTCCGAGCAGCCCTGTCACTTTCCCGCGTACAGGTATCGGGAGATTATACAGCCGAAACGCATTTTTCCCATACTGGTGGACCGGCTCCTCAAGCTCATGCGAGAGGTTGACAATAGTGATTGCCTTTTTCGGGCATTTTTTTACACAGATGCCGCACCCGATACATAAGTCCTCACTTATCTCAGCAAACTTACCGCGAACCATTACAGTCTCTTCATCACCTGCGCGCACGCGCGGGCAGAAACGATGGCATTCCTGGCTGCACTTTTCCGGCATGCATTTTTCCCTGTCAATTATAGCGATTCTTTGAGTTGCCATTCAGATCACACATATAATACACTGCGCAATAACTTTAAAAAAGATAATGCCCTTAATGAAATTACTGTGTCCAAAGCCGAGGTGGCTCAGTTGGTTAGAGCGCTAGACTCATAAGTGTTATGAGTGCTGACTCAGTTAATAGCTGGGGATGATCTGTTTAAAGCTCTAAGAAATCTAGAGGTCGCGGGTTCAAGCCCCGCCCTCGGCATAAAATCTTTAGTTCTATACCCACGATTGTGAAAAGAGGGGTTTTACAAGTTGTGATATTAAAGAAATTTTACGGCACAATAGCAGTATTACGACATTTATACCCGCAACTTAGCAAAAAAAGAGTGTTCGACGAGTTTAGTCGCCCCAAGAATAAGCAACATATCACTGCTTGAGTTCCTGCTTGCGCAACTACGCAGGTATTTTTATAGGTGTTTTTTGATGCGTATGAATTTGATGAGTTTGATGATTATTCATTTCGGCATCTTTCTTTAATGCTTCTGCAATTAAAACATCCTCTAAATCAAACAAACGTTTGGTTATCTGACTCTTTGAA
>JAFCBW010000183.1 GCA_017610525.1 Candidatus Nanohalarchaeota archaeon
AACCGCAATAATCCAGGCAAGAATGACCTCAACCCGCCTTCCTGGCAAAGTCCTCATGGAAGTCATGGGAAGACCTTTGTTGAGTTACCAGATCAAGCGTCTTCGTTTCAGCAAAATGATTGACAAAATTATAATTGCCACAACAGTAAATAAAGAAGATGATCCGATTGTTGAATTATGTCAGAAGGAAGGACTTGATTGCTATCGCGGCTCAGAAGATGATGTTCTGGACAGATACTATCAGACCGCAAAAAGATATAATACAGCGCATATTATGCGTCTCACAGCAGACTGCCCTCTGATTGCCCCGAACATCTGTGACAACATTGTCGATGCCTATTTTGAAAGCGGCATTGATTATATCCGCACAGGCGAAACCTTTGCCGAAGGCCTTGATTGTGAAATTATCGGCTTTAAGGCGCTTACCAAGTCATGGCTTGAAGCAGAATCAAAATCTGAGCGGGAGCATGTGACACTGTATATCCGCAATCATCCTGAACTGTTCAAGACTATGGTCAAGGAAAACGAAACAGACGACAGCAGGTACAGAATAACAGTGGATGAAGAAACAGACTTTTTAGTTGTAAAAGCAATTCTGGAGAATCTTTACAAATGGAACGATAGCTATTTTACTGTCAGAGAAATCAAATCATACTTGGATTCTCATCTGGAAGTTTATAAGTTGAACTCAGATATTATACGAAACGAGGGTATGTTGAAATCTTTGCAGGGTGATGGAGTTAGCTATCAGTAATGATTTTCAATACACAAAATATACGCGATAAAATTATCATCCGAGCGGACGCATCCGTTCAGATCGGCACAGGCCATGTCATGCGTTGCATTGCATTGGCCCAAACTTGGCAGCAAAGAGGTGGCGACGTAACTTTCCTGAGCCACTGTGAGAGCGAAGCCTTACGCCAGCGTATTATTGATGAGGGTTTTGACTTTATTCCCGTTGAAAAGTTTCATCCCGACCATTCTGATCTCAATCAAACCTTAAATGTTATGAAACGTCATGCGCTCTGCGCTCTGCGCTCTGCGCCATGTTGGCTTGTTGTGGATGGCTACCATTTTACCCAGGATTATCATAAGACAATAAGAGAAAATGGCCACAAACTGTTGGTCATTGACGACTTGGCCCATCTGGAACATTATCATGCGGATATTGTGCTCAACCAGAACATCCACGCACCAAAGCTTAATTACTCCTGCGACAAGGACACTGTCCAGCTTTTGGGCTGTGATTACACCATGCTCCGCAAAGAATTTCTGAAATACAGGAATTGGAATCGTCAAATTCCGGAAAAGGCAAAGAAAATCCTGGTAATGATGGGCGGTTCAGATCCGGATAATGTGACATTGAGAGTCATTAAAATATTAAATAATCTTGATGTTTCCGACCTTGAAGTTAAAGTTGTCGTTGGACCGTCGAATCCCCACAAGGAAATCCTAAAAAACGTCACGCTCTATGCGCCTTGCCATATGCTTTGCGTTGAAAACGCAAGGAACATGCCCGAACTAATGGTTTGGTCTGATATGGCAGTTACTGCTGCTGGAAGCACCTGTTGGGAGCTGGCTTTTATGGGGGTGCCTTCCATTACTGTCGTGACCTTTGGGAATCAGCAAGATGTCGCAAAGGGGCTGGAAATGGCTAAAATATTCAAAACAGTAGGTTGGTGCAAAGCGATGAACAACGATGTTTTAGCCACAGAATTGCTAACGCTTATGGAAGATAAAAAACTAAGAGAGGAAAAAATCAGATTGGGGCAGCAATTGATCGACGGAAAAGGTACGAAAAAGATTATCTTTGCTTTGTCCGAACAGCGTGGCTTGAAGTATTGAAAATGATTTCAACCAATCAAATTGAGTGATAAAATGAAAATTTTGACGACTGGTTCGACGGGTTTTACCGGTAAGTGCCTTTTGCCAATGCTCGAAGATTCCGGTTATGAAATATATCATCTGGTAAGAAACAAAAAGGGATTTAAGAATGAATTCGTCTGGGATTTTATAAGTCCATTGCCAGAAGAAGTGCCTCCATGTGATATTATAATTCATCTGGCGGCACATGTTGATTTTAGTCAACACCTTGAAGTCATTCAGTACAATGTCAATACTGTTTCCACAATTAAGCTTGCGGCATATTCCAGAAATCACAAAGCATATTTCATTTTCGCTTCCACGATTGGGGTTCATGGAAGTCAATATTCCATGATTGATGAGAGTACACCCATTAACCCCGAAAATCATTATGCGGTAAGTAAATACCTTTCTGAAGAAGTGATCAAGACCTGTCTTCAAAACTACAGTATCTTGCGGATTTGTGGCATTTATGGCCTGGATGGTCCCGAACAC
>JAFCBW010000053.1 GCA_017610525.1 Candidatus Nanohalarchaeota archaeon
ACTTCTGGAAGAAGGATTTAAAGCGTACGATAAAATCGTACGGTTGAAATTGATAGCGCCGGATGGAAAATTGAGGGAAACAGATTGTGCAAACACAGAATCAATGTTCCGTATAATCCAGTCAATCCCATCCAAAAAAGCCGAGCCATTCAAGCGCTGGCTTGCAAAAGTAGGCTACGAAAGAATACAGGAAATAGAAGACCCGGAACTTGCACAGAAGCGCATGCTGGAAATCTACAAACAAAAAGGATATTCAGACGCATGGATTGAAAAAAGACTTAGAGGAATCGCAATAAGAGACGAACTGACCAGCGAATGGGACAAGCGCGGTATAAAAAAACAAAAAGAATACTCCATCCTGACAGCAGAAATAGCAAGAGCCACTTTTGACGTAACTCCAGGCGAACACAAGACACTGAAAGGACTCAAAAGAGAAAATTTAAGGGATCACATGAGTGGCATCGAACAGATCTTCTCGATGCTGGGCGAGGCATCCACAACAGAGATAGCAAAAAGCAAAGACGCAGAAGGCTTCATTCAAAACAAAGACGCTGCAAATAAAGGAGGCGCAATAGCAGGCAGCGCCAGAAAGAAGCTTGAACTGGAAACAGGAAAAAAAGTAGTAAACAGCGAAAACTACCTGACAGAACCCGAAAGCACAAAAAGACTAAAAAACCAAAGACAGAAATAAGATACTTCAAAGTAGTATACTTGAAAGTATCCTAACACAACACAAATAAAAGAGATTATAATAAGAATCCAAACAACCTGAGATGTCCCCAATTTAGGTACAGTTGAAACCAGAAGCGCCCGAAGATAACCTAAGAGAAACAGACAACACAAACACAAAATCCCCAACAGAATTAACCCATCGACAAAATGTCGACAACTGAACCCACAACCCCCAAAAAAACCTAAACATTTATATTCCTCCCTTCCCAAAAAAGTATTACTTTGTATGATAAACCAACCCACAAACTGAGGTGAAATATCATAAAATACATCTACTTTTTCGGAAACGGCAAATCAGAAGGCAGCGCAGCAATGAAAAACATCCTCGGCAGCAAAGGCGCTAACCTCTCAGAAATGACCAACCAAGGCATACCCGTACCCCCCGGCTTCATAATCTCAACACAGGCCTGCATCGAATACTACACAAACAAAACATTCCCAAAAGGTCTGGCAGACGAGATCAAACTAAACCTGGACACCCTCGAAAACACAGCCAACAAAAGACTGGGATCCGAAAATCCACTTCTGCTATCAGTACGCTCAGGCGCACCGGTCTCAATGCCAGGCATGATGGACACAGTATTGAACCTCGGCCTCAACGACGACACAGTCAAAGCCCTGGCAGACGCAACAGGCAACGAAAGACTGGCATACGACTGCTACAGGCGCTTCCTTGACATGTTCGCAGACGTCGTCCTCGGCATAGGCCACAAAAACTTCGAAACCATACTCTGGACAACATAAAAAAAGAAGCAAAAGCAGCACACGACACAGAACTGGACGCAGGCCACCTCAAAAAACTCACAGGACTCTACAAAGACATGATACTAAAAAAAACAGGACAGAAATTCCCAAAAGACCCCACAGTCCAGCTAAAGATGGCAATACAGGCAATCTTTCGCTCATGGAACAATGAGCGCGCAATATCCTACAGGAACCTCAACACAGGAACCTCAACAACATCCCCCACAACATAGGAACCGCAGTAAACATACAGGCAATGGTATTTGGAAACACCGGCAACAAAAGCGCATCAGGCGTCTGCTTCACAAGAGACCCCGCAACCGGCGAAAACCAGCTTTACGGCGAATACCTCATCAACGCGCAAGGCGAAGACGTAGTAGCCGGCATAAGAACCCCAAAAAACATAGCCACACTAAAAAACACAATGCCAGTAATATACAACGAACTTGAAAGCACATGCAGGTCAATAGAAAAACACTACCGCGATATGCAGGACATAGAATTCACAATCGAAAATGAAAAACTATACATACTCCAGACAAGAACCGGCAAAAGAACTGCAACATCCGCTATAAAAATAGCTGTCGACATGGTAAAAGAAAACATGATAAAAAAAGAAGACGCTGTCTTAAGAATAGACCCAAACCAACTTGAACAGCTCCTATTCCCGACCATAGACCCCAAATACCCGACAAACACAATAGCAAAAGGCCTCCCGGCATCCCCGGGGGCAGCCACAGGCAAAGCAGTATTCAGCTCCAAAAAAGCAATCCTTGCAAAAGAAAGAGGAGAAAAAGTAATACTCATAAGATCCGAAACCTCCCCCGAAGACGTAGCAGGCATGGCAAGCGCACAAGGCATCCTCACAGCAAGAGGCGGCATGACAAGCCATGCAGCAGTTGTAGCGCGCGGCATGGGCAAATGCTGCATCGTAGGATGCAGCAAAATATCAGTCTTCGAAGACGCCGGTGTCTTCATAGCAGGTGACATCAACGTCCACGAGGGAGACACAATAACACTCAACGGAACCACAGGAGAAGTGATACTCGGCGAAGCAAAACTAACAAGACAAGGCATATCCGGCGACTTCAA
Source organism: Candidatus Nanohalarchaeota archaeon (assembly GCA_017610525.1). Taxonomy (GTDB): domain Archaea; phylum EX4484-52; class EX4484-52; order EX4484-52; family B79-G9; genus B79-G9. The sequence continues at coordinate 2,569 of JAFCBW010000053.1, forward strand.
GACAATCCTCGAATGGGCAGACACCATCCGAAACCTGGGAGTCGAAGCAAACGCAGACACACCCAACGACGCAAAAACAGCACTAGACTTCGGCGCAGAAGGCATCGGCCTGTGCAGGACAGAACACATGTTCTTCAGCAAAGAAAGACTGACATACGTAAGGCAGATGATACTAGCAACAACAGAAGACGAAATAAACACAGCCCTCGAAAGACTCCTCGAATTCCAAAGAAAAGACTTCTACGGGCTCTTTGAGGTAATGGGCAAAAAACCAGTAACAATCAGGCTCCTCGACCCCCCTCTCCACGAATTCCTGCCAAGAGGCAAAGAAGACATAGAAAAAATCTCAAAAGAAATGCATGTTTCCACAGAACGGCTAAAAGACACAATCCAAAGGCTCCACGAATCCAACCCAATGCTAGGCCACCGGGGATGCCGCCTGGGCATAACTCACCCCGCAATATACGACATGCAGGTACGCGCAATAATCGAAGCCGCATGCGAACTCGCAAAAGACTGGGAGGGTGGGGGCTCGGGGAGGAATGGCACAGAGCACAAAGGGAGTACACTCAATACCACAACAAAAGACTACAAATACCCAAACATAGAGATAATGGTCCCGCTGGTAGCAGACGTAAAAGAACTCATAATCACCAAAAAAAGAATCATAAAAACAGCAAAAAAAGTCATGGAAGAAAAAAACACAACAGTCCCATACAAGATAGGCACAATGATAGAAGTGCCAAGAGCCGCGCTAACAGCCGACGAAATAGCAAAAGAAGCAGAATTCTTCAGCTTCGGCACAAACGACCTGACGCAGATGGGCTTCGGCCTCTCAAGAGACGACGCAGGCAAATTCCTGCCATCATACATAAAACAGGGCATCCTGGAAAGCGACCCCTTCCAGACCCTTGACCAGAAAGGCATCGGTGAACTGGTAAAGATCGCAGTAACCAAAGGCCGCACAACAAGAAAAGACCTGGTCATCGGCATCTGCGGCGAGCATGGCGGCGAACCCAAAAGCATAGAATTCTGCCATAAACTGCGCCTAAATTACGTAAGCTGCTCACCATACAGAATCCCTATAGCGCGCCTTGCAGCAGCGCATGCAGCCCTGAAAGAAAGAATCATCCTCCATTCTCAAACTTCTCAATCCTCTCAAACCCTTCCCTGATCTGCGCACAATCAGCAGCCCCGAAACAAAACCGGACATACCCCTCACTGCTAGGACCCGAAGGAAGCCCCGGAACAACAGAAACCCCCCCATTCTCCATCAACGCAAGAGCATACTTCCACGAATCATCACACACCTTCGGGAAAGCATAAAACGCACCACGAGGAACAACATAATCCCACCCCATCTTATCCATCAGCTTAACAACAAGATTCTTGCGCTTCCCATACTCAGAAACCATCTTCAAAACTTCAGTCTGCGCACCCGTAAGCGCCTCAAGCGCAGCATATTGCCCAACAGAATTCGGGCACGCAACAGATGCGCGGTTGCACTTCATCAACTGCCCAATAATCTCCTCTGACGCAACCATCCACCCGACGCGCCACCCGGTCATGGCATACGTCTTAGACACAGAATTCACTAAAATCGCATTATCACCTGCATACTTCTTAATCGAAACATGAGAAGCGCCATCAAACAAAATCCTGTCATACACCTCATCAGAAAGAATCATAACACCCTTATCCTCACACACTTGCGCAATCGCCTGCAAATCCTTTTTCCCGATAACGCGCCCTGTAGGATTCTCAGGAGTATTGACAACAACAAACTTAGTCCTCGATGTAACAGCATTTGATATCGCATCAACATCAAGAGCCCCGCTTTCATCAAAATAAGGCACAAGCTTAGGAACCCCCCCGACAGAACTGACAATCAGCTTATAAGGCGGCCATGTCGGATCCGGAAGGACAACCTCATCACCCGGCTCAAGAAACCCAAGCATTATAGAAAATATCGCACCCATACCACCCATAGTCACCATAACATTCTTATCAGCAACCTCAAAACCCTTCCCGCACTCATAACCAGCAATAGCCTTTCTCAAAGGAGCAATCCCCGCAACAGGAGTATACCCATGATACCCTTCCCTGATAGCCTTGACAGCCGCATCGCAGATATTACGCGGCGTCTTAAAATCCGGCTGCCCGATATCAAACCTGACACATCCCGGCACAGACGCAGCCATATCCGAAATCTTCCTGATACTCAACTGGATATCCTGTATTTTTTTCGAAACATTCATAATTCATCAACTCTCGCAACTTTTCCCCTAAGCATCTGATCCACTAAAACCAAAGCAACCATAGCCTCCGCCACAGGCACAATCCGCGGGCAGATACATGGGTCATGCCTCCCTTCAATCTTTATCTTCTTCTCATCCAAAGAGACATCCAAAGTACACTGCTCCTTTGAGATAGACGGTGTCGGCTTGACAGCAATCCGCAAAACAATATCCTCACCATTAGAAATACCCCCGATAATACCGCCTGCATGATTTGTCCTGTGGCGCAGCTCACCACCACCCACATACATTTCATCATTACAAAAAGACCCAAGCAAAGCTGAAACACCAAAACCATCACCGACCTCAACACCCTTGACAGCACCAATTGACATCAACCCGCCCGCAAGATCAGCATCAAGCTTATCAAACACAGGCTCCCCAAGACCTGAAAGCGGATTGCGCACAATAATCTCAACAACGCCTCCGACAGAATCACCAGACTTAGACACATCAGCAATCTTTTTCTCCATAAGCACAGCCGCCTTGGCATCAGCGCACCTCACAGGATTTTTCTCAATCTCATACTCATCAAACGCATCCGCCTTGATACCATAGACCTCCTTAGTATGCGCAATCACAGAAACCCCCTTGCGCGCAAGAATCATCTTCGCAACAGCCCCCGCAGCAACCCGCCCAAGCGTCTCCCTACCCGAAGCCCTGCCGCCGCCGCGATAATCCCTAAAGCCATACTTCGAAAAATAACTAAAATCAGCAGTACCCGGTCGAAACACATCCTTAAGCTTATCATAATCCTTAGACTCATGCCCTTCATTATACACAACAATCGCAATCGGCGTACCTGTAGTCTTCCCATCGAACACTCCGGAAAGTATCTTTGCCTCATCCTCCTCCTTGCGCGCAGTAGTAATACTACTCTGCCCCGGCTTGCGCCGGTCCAGCTCCTTCTGGATATCCGAAACATCCACATCAAGCCCTGCCGGGCACCCGTCAATAACCACACCGCAGGCAACACCGTGCGACTCACCAAACGTAGTCACCCGAAACAACTTCCCAAACACATTACCACTCATATCAACACTCATATCAACAACCTCTTATTGCGCTTAATTATCCTCAACACTTCTGACACAACCTCATCCAGAGTAATATCACTGGTATCCACCTTATAATCCGACGCAGCCTCATACTTAGAGACACGCTCAGAAAGCACCTCCTCAATCTCAGAAAGCCCGTCTTTTTCAGTAAGAGAAGGCCTCTGTGACTCTGTCTTGGAATCCCCTTTCATCCTCTCAAAAATCACTTCCGGCCGCGCACCCAGCCACACAACAACGCCTTTGCGCTTGAGATTCTCCACATTAGAATCATCCCTGACAGCCCCGCCGCCACACGATATAACAGCATCCGCCTGCTTGGACACCCGCGCAACAATCTTCCTCTCAACATCGCGAAACTTCAGCCACCCGTACTTCGACACAACCTGTGAAATACTCATATCCATATCCTTCTCGACCCACTCATCAGTATCAATGAACTGAAAACAAAGCGCGCGCGCAACCTCTTTACCAACCTCAGTCTTGCCCGCACACCTATAACCGACAAGCACAATGTTTTTCATACACTATACTTGCAGATGCAAATTTTTATTTCTGTCCCAGGAAAACCCAATTAGAATACACTACTATTTTAATAGCTCATTATAGAACTCAGAAATATCACCAATCTTTAGTTCCACTAAAGCAGACACAGTCTCAACACTGGTATAACTACAACCCGGAAATCGTTTTCCAAATTTTTTAAATGATATATACTCAGCCATATTATTCTCACGAAGTATTTCATTCGATAGATACGCTATTCCTCTAACAATACAATCACGCCTATGCCTATACAATTTACATGGCCGTTCTTCTGAATAAATCTTATTCACAATCTGAGAAGAAATAGTTCTCATCTCATCCTAATTCTCGCCCCAGTAGGACGCAGGGACATCATTATCATAAAATGCCTCAAGCGCACCTAACACTGCTCGCCTACTCTCTTTGAACATGCAACCACCAATACGACTTATCAGTAATAATGGACTAAGTTTTTTAAACCTTGCGCAACTAAAAAAGAACTCACTTACCCAACAATCCAACAACAGCATCCCGCATAACATCTCGCGGCGCCTTTTTCCCGCAAAACAACTCAAACGACTTAGCGCCCTGCCCAACAAACATCTCAACACCACTTATAGTCACACAGCCAAGACTTCGGGCATCCCTCAAAAACCGCGTCTCAATCGGATTATACACAATATCCATAACAACATGACTTTTGCGCAAAAACTTATTCAAAACAGGCGTCGCGCCAACATCAGGCACCATCCCGACAGGCGTAGTATTCACAACAACTGAAGCATCCTTCAACCCCTCCATGGTCCCACACTCAGCAACCCCCGGATAAAACCCATTAACAGAAGACACCAACTCCTCACCGCGAACCAAAGTACGATTAACAACCAGAACATGAGCCCCTTTTTCAGCAACCCCAAAAGCAACAGCGCGGCCAGCCCCCCCCGCCCCAATCACAGCCACCTTGCAACCCTTAAGCTTAACCTTCGAAATAAGCGCATCAACCGCACCTGAACAATCAGTATTATACCCTCTAAGCACCCCATCATCATTCACAACAGTATTCACAGCACCAATCATTCTGGCAACCGCATCCACCTCATCAAGATACCTCAAAACATCAACCTTATAAGGAATAGTGACATTAAACCCCCTGACACCTAAAGCGCGCATACCCCCGATTGCCCCGCCCAAATCCGAAACCTCAAACGCAAGATACACATAATCAAGCCCAAGCCTGGAAAAAGCCGCATTATGCATCACTGGCGACATACTATGCCCGATCGGCTTGCCAATAACCCCGACAACCTTAGTCTTAGAATCAATCATACCAAAACCTCAAGAATTCCCTTCATGACCCCAATATCAACCTGCCCCGGGGCAGACTCCTTCCCGCCTTCAAGCGCAGCAAAAGTAAAAAAACTGCCAAAACGAGTGCAAAGCACCCGGCTAAGCTTCCCTTTGTCACCCATGCAAAAAGAAACAACATTAACATCCTTCCCTGCTGCCTTCTCAAGAAAATCAAGAATAACCACATTATCACTATACTTCTTCGCCATCGTAACAATCTTCACAACATCCGGCCTCTTCAAAACACACGCATCAAGAATAGAAAGAAGATTCTCAACACCCGGCGTCTGGTTAAAATTATGATACGAGCATATCACCTTCACACCCGCATCCCTAAACACACTAAAATCAACATCAAGCTCAACATCAACATAATCAACCCCAAACCTGCACGCCGTCAAAAGAAGCCCCACACGCTCCTTCTCAGTACCGGAAAAACAACCCCCGTCAACCTTCCGACGAACTGTAACAATCTTAGAGACACCAACAGCATCCACCATCCTCCTGAGACCCGCCTCATCAAGCCCGGAAACATAATCAAGCCTAAGCTCAACAACATCAGCACCAGCCTTGCAAGCAGCCCCGATATCCTTCAAAGCCCCATCAACAGTCCGGGAAGTAATCGGTATAGCAATCATTCACTCCCCCCCGCAGGATAAGCACCAAGCACCTTCAGAAAAACCACCTTCCTCTTCAACTCATCAATCACACCCGAAACAACTTCATCTTGCGGGTGACCGCAAAACTCAACATAAAAAATATACTCACCCATCTTTCTTTTGTTCGGTCGCGACTCAATCTTAGAAAGACTGATACCCGCCTTTGCAAACAACCCAAGAATATCACAAAGTATCCCTGCCCTGTCCACACAGTCAAACACAATAAAAGTCCTGTCATCACCGCTCTTCTCAGCATAACCTTTTCCAAGCACACCAAACAGAGTCACATTCTGCCCCTTGTTGTCCTGCACACCCTCATCAATCACCTTCTTCCCATAAATCTTCGCAGCAACCCCCGGTACAATCGCACCATCGAAAGACTCCTTCACAAGCGTAGCAGAAGCCGCATTACTATAAGTATGCACAATCTCAGCACCGGAAAAATTCATGCGAACATACTCCCTGCACTGCGCATGCGCAAGCGGATGAACATAAAGTCTCTTGATATCCTTCTTCGCATTACCTACGAGATTATGCCGAACATCCAGAAACACAACCCTATTGACCTTCAGATCAAACTCAAGAAGCGCATCAAGACTCTCCCCGACACTGCCGGACACAGAATTCTCAAGCGGCACAACCGCCGCATCGCTCTTGCCCGAAGACAGCGCATCAAACACATCATAAATAGTATTCTCAAACAAAAACTGCGCACCAGGCCCAAGCACACTTATTTTCATATACATCACACCTTAAATCAACATTTCAAACTCCATCTTATGAAAGGTTCCTTAGTCCTTTACACATACATTCTTTTTATTCAAAAAATATATTTACAAATCGCTTTGCTGTCAGAGAGATTTCGGAGCGATTTGCGGACGTAAAAATGTAAAACCTAACAATGAAATTATTAATATAGGAATAATCGACCCAAATTCAGGTATTTCTGTAGTATCATCTGTACATATCACAACATTATCGTAATCCATATGTACCAATCCATTGTGTCCGTTTCTTGTCACTATACCGAAAGTGTACTCTTCTGCTGGATATGTTCCAAATTTAGAGTATGTTTGTATCCATGTATTATAATCACCATTAGGTCTATTAATTTCAACTTTTACACCATCAAATCCTAAAAAGGTTAGTTTTACATGGTGAGTTCCATATTCATTGCTTCCTTCTGGATGTATTCCATTCAAATACCCTATAAGAGTTGCACTATATGCATCTCCGTTTAACATCATAGTACTTATTCTATTACCGTATCCACATACATAATCAACATCATATTCTATTGTATCTCCGGGCTTAAAAACCACATTCTTAACAACCAATCCAGTACCTCTATCTCCTATGTTTACTTGTGCTGTATGATAAACCCCATCCTCAACATAATGTTCATCTAACATTCCTGCGCCCACATCTGTCGCTATAACTTCATACCACTTGTTGCTATCTAATGTTCCAGATGAGAAGTCATCATAAACTCCACATTCTGCATTAACATAGGGTACAATCAATAACATAACCAACACACCAAATATTAACCACTTTTCCATATTCAATCACTTCCTTTCATCAAAAACTCTTCGCGCCCCACATTCCATTCCCACTATCTA
>JAFCBW010000054.1 GCA_017610525.1 Candidatus Nanohalarchaeota archaeon
AAAAATTTAATGAGGATATGACTGAAGTTATACTTAAGCACCTGAAAGACCGTACTGAGATGCATGGTGAGAAGAATATTGTTACGAAATTCCTTAAATGGATTGATCTGGGGATGCCGAAATGATATCCAAACCTAAACTTCTGATAATAACGCCCAGAAAGTATGCGAAGACAACTGAGATGATAATAGAGGAGGCAGGGCAGTTGTTTGATCTTATTGTTGCACCTCTTGATGACATCATTATCAGCATAGATAACAAGAGACTGAAGCTTGAGTATGAAGGCAGGGATATTACGAAGGTAGATTATGTTCTTCCAAAGATTGATTCTAAGCGGGCGGTGTATGGATTTGAGATCATAAATGCTTTTGATGCATTTCCTGTGCCGAAGCCATACCATGCTGCGACGATTCTTGTGGCGCATGATAAGTTCCTGACGTCTATTGTGCTTGCGCATAGTAATATTCCTGTGCCGATGACGTATATTGTTAAGACCAAGAAAGCGTTTGATAGTATCAAGTCGAACATCAAGTATCCGCTGATGGCTAAACTGAAGGGCGGGTCAGGCGGACAGGGAATCATGTATGTGGAGAATAAGGAGTCTATGGAGTCTATCATTTCTTCTATGGAGGTTCTTAAAGAGGAGATACTGATCCAGGAGTTTATTGATAATCCCGGTGAGGATCTGAGGGTTCTTGTGGCTGGCGATACGGTCATCGGGTCTATGAAGCGGATTGCAAAAGAGGGTGAGAAGAGGGCTAATGTGAAGGCAGGCGGGACTCCTGCAAAGTATACTGCAACTGATGAGGTCAAGGAGATTGCTATTAAGGCTGCGAAGGCAGTTGGGGCGGATATCTGCGCTATTGATCTTATTGAGAGTAAGAATGGCCCGGTGGTGATTGAGGTGAATATCAATCCCGGGCTGGTCGGGCTAACGGCTGCAACAAATTTTAATATTGCTAAAAGAGTTGTTGAGTATGTTCATGATGTAACTAGAGTCAAGGCACTAAAAAATTGAGTACAGTGCCTTGCCATATAGATCAAGGCAAATTGGTTTTTGGTGATGTTTGCTCATTTATTTCGTGCCTTGACTATACCAGACATAGTAAACGTTAAATATAATAATGATGACTGGAATATGTTTTATTGGGTAATTGCAATGAAGATGAAAGATATTATGACAAGAAAGGTTGTGACGATAACCAAAGGATGCATGATTTCCGAAGCGGCGAGTCTGATGAAGAAGAAGGATATTAGCTGTCTTGCGGTTACATGCGGAGATGTTATTGAAGGAATTGTTACTGAGAGGGATGTGCTGCGCAAGATCATTGCAAACCAGAAGATGTTTCATCAGATACCTGTTAGTGAGGTTATGAGTGCGCCAGTGGTAACTGTGGATGAAGATATTGGGGTGTCTGATGCTGTCAACATGATGCAGGATAAGCATATCAGAAGGATAGTGATTGCTAAAGACGAGAAGATGATTGGCATTGTCACTGAGTCGGATTTTGTTAAGGTTTTGAGAAAGATCAAAATCTGATGTATCTTAAGTTTATTTCTTTCTCTTAAGTGATTTTTCTTTTTTTGCTATTTTTAGTCTTGTTTTGATTACTGTGTCTGGGTTGAGTGATATTGAGTCTATGTGCTGTTCTACCAGGAATTCTGCGAAGTCGGGGAAGTCTGATGGGGCCTGGCCACAGATGCCTATTTTTCTTTTGTTTCTTTTTGCGCCCACTATTACCTGCGTAATCAGTTTTTTGACTGCCTCATTGCGCTCGTCGTAGATGTGTGATACCAGCTCGGAGTCACGGTCCAGACCCAGGGTCAATTGTGTGAGGTCGTTTGAGCCGATTGAGAAGCCGTCAAATATTTTTGAGAATTCGTCTACGAGTATTACATTCGATGGGATTTCGCACATTACGTATACTTCAAGTGAGTTTTTGCCGCGCTTCAGGTTGTGTTTTTCCATTTCTGCAAGTACTTTTTTTCCTTCTTCTACTGTGCGGCAGAATGGGATCATTATTTTTACGTTGGTAAGGCCCATGTCGTCTCTTACGCGCTTTAGGGCCTTGCATTCTAGGCCGAATGCGTCGCGATATTTGTCTGAGTAGTATCTTGATGCGCCTCTCCAGCCGATCATGGGATTGTCTTCTGTTGGCTCATATAGTGTGCCGCCGATGAGATTGGCGTATTCGTTTGATTTGAAGTCTGAGAGACGGACTATTACGTCTTTAGGGTAGAAAGCTGCGGCGATGGTTGCGATGCCGTGTGCCAGTTTTTCTATGAAGAATTCTTTTTTGTCTGTGTAGCCTTGTGTTATGTCGTCTATCTGTTTTATCAGCTCTGTGTTTTTCGGGTCTTTTTTGATCTTGTTGTAGTTCATGAGGGCAAGCGGGTGTATTCTTATGTATGAGTTGATTATGAATTCTTCTCTTGCAAGACCGACGCCTTCGTTTGGTATGAATGACATCTCGAATGCCTGCGATGGGGTTGCGAGGTTCATCATGATTTTTGTTTTTGTGGAGGGAATTTTTGCGAGGTTGACTTCGTCTATGACGTATTTCAGTTTGCCATTGTAAACGTAGCCGACTTCGCCGGATGCACAGGAGACGGTTATGTCCTGTTTGTTCTTGATTGCTTTTGTGCCGTCTATTGTGCCGACTACGCATGGGATTCCAAGTTCTCTTGAGATTATTGCGGCATGACATGTTCTTCCGCCGCGGTTTGTCACTATGGCTGAGGCGATTTTCATTATTGGCTCCCAGTCAGGGTCGGTCATGTCTGTTACGAGGACCTGGCCTTTTTTGAATTGGGTTATGCCGTGGACGTCCATTATTATGTTTGACTGGCCTGCACCGATCAGTTCGCCTACGCTTTCTCCTTTTATGATTATTTTGCCCTGCTCTTTTAAGATGTATTTTTTTATCTTGTTTTTGTCTTTCTGGGAGTGGACTGTTTCCGGCCTTGCCTGTACGATGAATAGTTCGCCGGTGTTCCCGTCTTTTGCCCATTCCATGTCCATGGGCTTAAAATGGCCTGCTTTTTTTGAGTAGTGGTCTTCGATGGCTGTCGCGTATTTTGCAAGTGTGATTATCTCCTTGTCGCTCAGGCAGAATCTTTTCTGGTCGGGTTCTGGTACTTTGATGTTTTTTGTTGGTTTGCTGCCGTCTTTGGTGTAGATCATCTTGATTTCTTTTGAGCCTATGGTTTTTGATATTATTGCTTTTTTTCCCTTTTTCAACGTGGGCTTGAATACGTAGTATTCGTCGGGGTTTACTGCGCCCAGTACGACATTTTCGCCGAGACCGTATGAGCCGGTTATGAAGACTGCGTTCTGGAACCCGGATTCGGTGTCTATGGAGAACATCACGCCGGAGGTTGCGAGGTCTGAGCGCACCATTTTCTGGACGCCGATCGATAGTGCTATTGTGAAGTGGTCGAAGTTTTTGTCCTGGCGGTATGATATTGCGCGGTTTGTGAATAAGGATGCAAAGCATTTTTTGCATGCCTCTATTAGCATTTCAGGGCCTGTGATGTTTAGGAATGTTTCCTGCTGGCCTGCAAATGATGCGTCTGGGAGGTCTTCTGCTGTTGCGGATGATCTTACGGCTACGTCTGTGTCCTGGCCGTATTGTATGCAGAGGTGACTATAGGCTTCTTTTATGCAGTCTTTGAGTTCCTGGGGGAATTCTGCGTTGAGGATTATGTTGCGCACTTTCTTGCCTCTTGTCATGAGGTTGTGTATGTCTTTTGTGTCGAGGTCTTTCAGTGTGTCGCGGATTTGCTGTTCTATTCCTGATTTCTCAAGGAGGCAGCGGTAGGCGTGGGCGGTGATGGCGAAGCCGTTTGGGATTTTTATGCCTTTGGGGGTGAGATTTTTGTACATCTCACCGAGTGATGCGTTTTTGCCGCCTACGAGACCTACGTCTTCTATGCCTAGCTGGTCGAACCAGAGAATGAACATTTTGTCTTTTTCCATTTTGAAAACCCCTTTTCTGTTATGTGCTGCAAGAATCTGATGATGATGCCTGATGTTACTATTCCTGACTGCTAATTATTGTGCTTATGTGGTATATATAAGTTTCTGCGGGGCGAAACCGAATGATTTTAAAATCTATTCTTTGAATTACGAGTATGTTGAAAATAGGGAATGTCAGGTTGAAGAACAGGCTTGTTTTGGCGCCTATGGCAGGGGTCACTAATCTTGCGTTCAGGATTCTTGCGCGGCGGTATGGCGCAGGTCTTGCGGTCAGTGAGATGGTTGATGCTGACGGGATGTTTTATGATATCCACAGGCGCAAAAAGGAGTTTGCGACTAATGCAGAGGATGCGCCGGTTGCGTGCCAGTTGTTTGGGGCGCGGGCAGATACGCTTGCTGAGGCTGCTAAGAGGGTTGTGGATATGGGTGCGGATATTGTTGATTTGAATATGGGGTGCCCGTCGTTTAAGCTTTCGCGCAAGAATACGGGGGCTAAATTGTTGAGTCAGCCTGAGCTTGTCCGTGTGCTTGTGCGTTCTGTTGTGTCAGCTGTTGATGTGCCTGTCACTGTGAAGATCCGCAGCGGGTGGGATTCGGTTAATGCCTGTGAGATTGCGCGTGTTGTTGAGGATGCAGGAGCTGCTGCTGTTACGGTTCATGCAAGGACTGCGAAGATGATGTATGGCGGGGCTGCGGACTGGGGGGTTATTAAGCGCGTTAAGGAGGAAGTCAGTATTCCCGTTATCGGCAATGGGGATGTTGTGTCGCCGATGAGGGCTCGGGATATGCTTGATGAGACAGGTTGTGATTTTGTTATGATCGGCAGGGCTGCGCTTGGGAATCTGTTTATTTTTAGGGATTGTGTTGAGTTTTTTGAGAAGGGGACGGTTATGGTAGAGCATACTAAGGAGGAGAGGCAGAGGGCGCTAATTGAATTGTGGGAGGTTTGCAAGGAGGTGGGTGATGCGAGGTTAAGTGAGCTTCGGATGCATGCTTGTTGGTTTTCTAAGGGGTTAAAAGGTGGGAGGAGGTTTCGCGAAGAGGTCGGGACTAAGAAGACGGTTGCGGAGCTTGAGGAGCTTGTTTTGGAGAATTTTTGTTGAATGATGAGCAGATTATCTCTCGGGAATAGCCATCTTTTATGAGTGCAGACATGATTCTGTTTGTGTCGACAATTAACCTCATCCTGATAACCTTTTCAATAATTTTTCTTTTACTTTATGGTCTAAAAACTCAACATCTTCTTCGGTGAACTCACTATTTTCTGTTAGCTTGTCCATTAATTGCACTTTTTTAGCTTGTTCCCACATAGCTCTTCTGGCTATTTCACTCCATTTTATCTCATTGTGCTGTTTAACAATCCGATGAAGTTCCCGGGGTACAGATAAAGTCATGTTTGGCATATTTATCACCTATGTGGATTATGTGATAAGTGTTTCACTTTTTCGTTTCCGCTAAATTCAGTGTCGTCTGAATTGAGTATCTGTAGTTCGTTTTCTTTTTGCCATGATGCATCAATAGGTTATCTCTGACATGTTTCATTTCGATTTTTATCAAGTCGATATCATCATCGTTTTCAAAGACGAGGTCTGCTATTTTCTCTTTAATCAGTTGAGTGTTGCCCTCTGTTGTTGGGTGTCCGGCTAAAATTTCCGGAGGTTTCAAAACAATGAGTCTGCGTTTTTGCTCCCTGCAAAATTTTGCAGTATGCATAGTTCCGCTTTTTGTGCCTGTCTCAACAACAAATACGCCCAGCGATAAGCCACTTTGAATTCTGTCACGGGCGATGAAATTACTTTGGTTTATCTTTGTGCCCCAGGGGTATTCTGAAACAAGCGCCCCGTTGTTTCTGCATATAGCATCTGCAAGTTCTTTGTTTTTAGCAGGGTAAACTGTATCCAGCCCATGCGCTAAAACGGCAATAGTTGTACCATTGACATCTAATGCACCCTTGTGCGCTGCGGTATCAATGCCATTTGCCAAGCCACTAACTACAACATATCCTTCTTGTGCGAAAAGTGCGCCTAGTTTTCTGGCTGCAACAATACCATATTCTGTGGGTTTTCTTGTCCCGATGATTGCAATACAATCACGATTAAGGGCGTTAATGTTTCCTAAAACATGTAATAGGGGTGGTGAGTCAGATATGTGTGAAAGAGTTTTGGGATAATTGGAACTATCTCTTGAAATTATCTGAATATTATGCTTTTCGGACTGTTTCCATATTTCATTGGCTTTATCCCAACCAATGGCGGCTGTTTTGGTGTCGGGTACAGTTATCCTTCCATATTTTGCATTTGCTTTTTTTAGTATTTCAACTAAGTCTGATGGGGTGCGGGGGTCAAATGAGGAAGTGATAGAGATAGCTTTTTCTACTGTTTTTGACCCTATGTTTGGGATTTTTTCCAGCGCTAGTATTGATGTTGTTTCCATTTTATGAACTCCTGTCCTGTTGTGTTTTGGCGAGTGCAAGCATCACAACCAGTTTAGCCCCCGCCTGCTCTAACAGGCATTTTCCTGCTTTTAAAGAGGTGCCTGTTGTTGTTACATCGTCCATTAGAAGGACCGGACGGTCCCTGACTATGCTCTTGTCTGTCACAGTGAGTGATTTTATTTCTGACTCCATATTGCGATTTCCATCTGTCGCTTTCTTTGGTGTCTCTAAAGTTCGGGATAAGATGCCTGTTCCGTCAATTATTGTGTGTGAACATAATTCTTTCGCGATTGTTCTTATGCCTGATGGCGCAGTTCCCGCTGCATGTGTTGGAATAACACAGATCACATATTCTTCTGTATCTGAAAGAATTGACTGTAGTCGATCTGTAAAGTGGTTCATTTCTTTTATGCGTTGATCTTTTACGTCAAGAATTGAACTGGAGAAGTCATCAAAATCCGGATTATTGCCACTATGCCAAGGATGATACCTGCCAAGATAGAGTATTTCATTTAGGGCAATTGCATTTTTTTCTGGATTTCGGAATATTCGACATTGTATTGTTTCTTTTTCCATTTTTAGGTCACCTATGAGGTGTGGTTGTTTGTTGGGCGCGATTTGATGAATTCAGCGAAAGTCTACAATCTGTACCCAATCATAGCAGTGAAGGGATGAGCAGAGAGTTTTGTCCCCTCAAGATTAAAAATATGTTTTAATTACTTTATCAACTCCTTTTAATAGCTCTTCAATATCTTCTTTAGTAGGTTTTTTTGATTTTGCATGGTCGCATAAATTTCTTAAATCACCTAAATGCTGAATAAATCTCCATTTAGTTACATCAAAAACACATGATTTTTTTAGAATGTCATTATAATCAGAAATACAAGGATTCTTTTTTGCAAGTTTAAGGCTATGCTTGTTGCATAGATTTCTTAGATGTCTTTCAAGAGTTACTCCTGCTAATGCACCTGAAGCTCTAAAAAATCTTTTTTTAAGCAACTCTTGAGCTGCTTCTAATTCATCATCAAAAAACTCTGCTTCAAGAACTCCTTTAATATTTCCCAATATTGAATCAATCTTTTCTTCTACTGAGTTTAAAATTGCTATTTGCGTAGAAAATTTGTTGAGAAAAATTACAA
>JAFCBW010000055.1 GCA_017610525.1 Candidatus Nanohalarchaeota archaeon
CGTTTTTATAGTCCTGGCTTGATGTGCTATGGGGAGAAATCCAATCTGCAGGGCTATCAAACAACGCGGCATTTGTTCCTGTCTTGAACTGAAAAGTCATTCCAACGGGATGCTGTTTTGGTTTCGTATTTTCATAATTCTTGATATAATTTATCATATGATACTGCCATTCCGTGGAATATGGGCCGGCTTCATTAGTTATTTCATAAAGCACATTATCTAAATCATTCACCGTATCAATAACTTTGCGAATATATGCCTCCTGCACATTCACTACCTCGGAAATTCCCAAAGTATTTATCTCAAGACCGCGAATATCACCATCAGGATTTCCATTTATTCCATTTATATTATTTTCAACATTAAAGGGATGTCCGTCCCAACACCATGGAACTTCTGAAAATTGTATTCTATGACCTTGAAAAAGCATAATTGAAACATAAATATCTCTATCGCCTGCAGCAATAATTCTAGACCTTAACCTGCTAAAGTACACATCATTAAAGGAAGTCAAATCAAACTTTAGTTTCCCATCTAAAGCTTGCCCTGGTCCCGTTCGAATCCATGGTTGGGGATAACTGTATTGAAGACCGCTTCCGTAATCATACTTAAACAGTTCCCATGTCCACATTCTCATAAAATTATGGTTGCGATCTTCCATAAAGTCTAGATATTTATTATAATCAAATGCGGTTGGGGGATAAACAATATCATAGTCTTTCAGATTCTTCCACGTATGAGATCCAGTCAAATATATCGCCTTTCCAGACCCATCAGTAAAGTATCTGGGATTTGAAGGGTGAACTTTAAGGACGTTCGTCTGTGTGGATGTCATATCACAATCCGGATCATATTCGCTCCCGCAATCAGGGTCACATATATTATTCACAATAGCGCAATCAAGGTCACACACCCCGTCTTCATATAGCATATTCACCCCATTATCCTCCTCATCATACCCGCAATCAAGATCACAAAAACCATCAGAAGAAAAATACACCCCATTCTCCAGATGCATGCCATACTTATTACAATCCGGATCACAAATCTCCAAAACCGAAGTGCCATTATTCAGACAATCAATATCACAGATATAATCCACAACATTATGCGAATCAGCGTCGCATATCCTGTCCTCATCACGGGACATTCGGTATCCATTATCATCCTCCTCAAAATCATCAATGCAATCCCTTGCCTCATTTACCATGTCTTTCTCATTAGTAAAGCAATCCATATCACAGATACCATCTCCCTCTCTGGAGCACCGCCTGTCACAGACCTTGTCCTCGATACCATTTGTATTGCATGCCGGGTCGCACTCTGTGCTGACTATACACGCCGGATCGCACCGCCTGTCCGCAGTATTGCAGATGCATTTATCCTTACTAAGCGAAATCCTCATATCCTCCTGGTTTTTAACAATACAGATATATCCCGGATTCTTCAAAGTATAAGGCTTCGTATGCGTCAATGCCATAAAAGGCGCACTATAACTCTTATCATCCACACTGACTTTAACGCGCTTATAATCAACTTCCACATCCACTTTCATCCCTTTTGGCACTTTATACACCATAGCCACACTGCCCGCTTCCGCAGCCGCACAATCCATATTAAAAGCAATATCCTTCGAAACAAGTGCAAGCGCCGACATATCTGCCGCCTCAGACTGCCCGGAAAAAAGCATAGATCCCATGGATCCAAGCAACACAAACGATATGATGACACCAAAAGCTACAAGAACCGTTTCAGAAATTACAATCGCGCCCAATCGTCTCACAATAACAACACACCCTCCAAGATGATCCCTCAAAATATATCTGCACAAACATACTATTGATTTTCAAAAAACCAATCACAACACAATTCCCATTTTCTCAGGGGCAGTTCGAGTCTGCTGAATCAACATCCCCGTCACAGTCATTATCAATGCCCCCTGCACAGTCTATTTCTACTGCACCACAATCCGAATCATCATCATCAACACAGCCATCATAGTCATTCTCCATGGCATCATCACATATTGTCTCACTTGACTCCAGACAATTTTGCTCCAGTCATCCCCCATAACACCTTTGGGTGTGCTAGGTGTAGCGCAATAACTACACCTCTTCTTCACAACGCACATACCGTTTTCACACTTCATATAAGAGCACGAGCCATATATCGGCTCACATGTATTAGGCAGCGAATCACACTCCTCACCAATTCCACATTCCCGTTCCCTCACGGAGAATCCTCCTTCAGGGATATTATCTTTTCAGAATTAATGCTCACCACATCTTCATCGCTTTTAATAATAACCATCTCATAAGCATGCACAACATCTCCCCCGATAATCTGGTTCACCCGCGAAAAAAGATCCTGCTCAAGGCTCGGAGTACCCAGGTACGACATATTGATATTGCAACGTAGTTCCTCGCAGTACGGCTCATCACCATAGAACTGTATGCACAAAAACTTACCCTCAAACCGGTTTTCTCTCTTTATCATAACCGAAACCTTATCCGGCGGCGGACCGGAAATATCAGAACTATAGATTGCCTTAATATCATCCGGGAAACTGCACTTATGAGGATAAATATTTTCAAGCCCTCCCTGGCACACCATCCTCGTCTTTGCCACCAGTTCAGAAAACTCCTGCACAGCCATAAGTCGCTGCGTATCACTTAGCTGGTTGCCTCCGATAGACATACTGGTGGCAAACACCAGCATACCCATAGTAGTCAGGCCAAGAATCCATATCCATGTTGCAATTTCTGCTTTCATAAACACCACAATATACTATTACTAGTACCTCATATAAATAATTTTCTGGTTACACGCCAGGTATTCCTAAAAAAGCACTTTCTGCAAACGTGTACAGCAAATAAATACCTGCCACAGCCGCTCCAATAAACGCCAGGTAAACAATAATCTCAAGAATCTTTGCAACACCTGACAGGAAACTGCGCTTCGGCTTAACAGGAACCTGCACCATCACAGGCACTTGTTGAACCGGTACCTGCCCTGGAATTTGTCCCTGTGGCGCCCCAACAGGCGGCGGCAACGGCTGGTCAGGAGCCAGCTCCTCTCCTTTGCGATACCTATCTTGTGACCCATAATCTCTCATCATTCCATCTCTTCGGGTCCTCTCCTCAGAATCATAAGATACCCTCCTGTTCCCCTCATCAATCCCACTTTCATCCGTACCCGCCATTCTTTCTCTCTCATACCCTTCCTGCCCAGGCTCATTACTTCCGGACTCTGGTGTTCTCAATCTTTCTTCATCAGTGATTGTGTTATTTTCAGGGCATCCTTCACAATATTCAGGACTGCCCATGCCCGCATTTTGCCCTGTCGGCTCACCTGCAGGAACAATTTTCGTGCCGCAGCCAAAGCAATACCTTTCCCCTGCCTTTACAAGTGCACCGCAATTTGGACAATATGTCATAAAATTCACCGCTTAAACATTTCGCATTAATAGCTTATATATTTTTTATTGTATATACTGTCTGAACCGTCAATAAAAAAGCATAGGATTGCCCAATTTTTACAAATATCCTATGATTTTTTATTTCAACACAGGTTTTGCCTCAATCAAAACATTATCCTTGCCGGTCTTTACAATACTCACCTTATAGTTAAACACTCCTCCGGTAAGTCGTGCAATCCTCTCAAGTTTCGAGCCCTTGCGCGGAGCACCTATATACGTCATAGTGACATTGCATGCTGTCTTTTTGCAATGAAATGTATCAAAATCATGCTCAACCTCGAACTGATAGCACATATAATACCCTGAAGTTGCATTAAGATTCTCAATATAATACGGCGCTGAATCCACTGGCGGTCCGTCATTTTCAGACACATATATCGCATAGACATCCCTATTCACAGATATCTCTTTTCCATACCTTGAACCTTTTGGCATTGAACATATCTCATTTGCAGTATTATAGATCATATTAAACTTTTCCACAACCTGCTGATTATTCAACTGCACAATAAGCATCATGATATTCTGTTGCGCACTCGCAAAAACAAACGCCGCCATCATAATGCCTATGATGACCCACACCCATATGGACATGGAAATACCTGACCTCTTATTCATGCGCACATTCATTCCCATGCACAATCAATTAGCATAACTAACATATATAATTGACCCTGGGTCATGGAACAAAACAACATTTATAAATATTACACAAGTATTTTACAACATAGGATAATAAAACAATAATAATACAGGTGATTATAATGGCAAAAAAAACATCAACAAAAACAAAAGCACGCGCAAAAACAACAAGACCGCGCACAGCAAAACCCGCTGCAATAACTGAAAACGACAACGCACCGGTAATTCGAAGAGAGATCTTCAACATGGAAACACTAAACATACTATTAAGCTCAATAATACTCGTAGTATTACTATACTCACTCTCTCTGGGAGGCACCGCTACTACACAACCCGCCACAACAGCGCCGCAATTCGCATCCGACGAAACATCCTGCAAAATCTTCTGCGAATACAACCCGCAATACGGTGAAGGTGAATACGGAGGCATAAGTGAAAACGGTCACTGTCTATGCAAGATAACCCTCGACGCAATGCCGAACTACGTCCAAAACAAAACCATGTCAGCAACACTACTGATAGACCAGGGAATAATAATAGAAAGCGCAACAATAACCGACGGAGCCGAACAGCAGCAACAATTCCAGATGATGCAATAGCTCACAGGAACATATTCCTTGTATGTATTGTCTCTGTCCGTCCTCTCCTGTCCCTGCACTTAACCTGAACCCCGTACTCACTTAGGACTACTTCGCACAGAAACTTGCCATTAGAGACCTTAAACGTGCCCCCGACAGGATTCTCCACAAGCATCTTATTGCGCTCAATGGCTCTCCTCTTCTCATTAATATAATCAACCTGAAACATCAGCGGTCGTCTAAAACATCTCTGTTCTTCACTTCTACCCATCATAAACACACCATCACTCAATAATAGTAACAAACATTTATAAACCTTTTGTTCAGGCAAGGTTTTTAAAAATGAACATCACTATTTAATAACACGATTCAGGTGGTTACATGTTAATAGGGGAAGTAGTAGGGAAGACAGGCACAAAAACATTCAGGTTTCGCGCATACAAAGACGTGAACAAGCTGGACTTTGTCACAGTGAAAAACAAAGACGATCAGTGGATACTCGCACAGATCGACAACATTGAAGGTCACCCTGATGGCCGAAACATCGCACAATGCATAATACTCGGCTACCGCGAAAAAGGCTCACTACTAACCCCCAAAACCCCCGTAAAGCCCTCTACCCTCGTCTACACAGCAGACAAAGAAGTCATAAACAAGACACTTAATCTCTCATCCGGCGGCCTCTACATAGGAAAACTCGACGCAAACAAAGACGTATCAGTATACCTCGACCCCGAGGAACTGATCTCCAAGCATGTGGGAGTCCTTGCGGCAACAGGCTCCGGTAAATCATACACCGTCGCCGTAATACTGGAAGAGCTCCTTGAACAGGACATTCCTGTCGTAGTAATAGACCCTCACGGCGAATACAGCACCCTTAAACTCAAAAACGACAACCCGAAAGAAACTCCATTAATGGCAAAATACGGCATAGAGCCCAAATCCTACAATGTATCAGAATACAGCCCGGACCCGGGAATCAACCCTGGTGCAAAACAGCTGACCTTCTCAGACAAAAACCTCACAGCACACGAACTTGCCCAACTCTTCCCAACCAAAGCCACCTCATCACAGATGGGCCTTCTATATACCGCCACAAGAGAAGCAAAAGCAAGAGGCAACTACACACTTGACAATATAATCACCAATGTAAGCAACAGTGAGAGCGCATCAAAATGGAACGTCGTAAACATGCTCGAGATCATAAAAGACATGAAACTCTTCTCAAAAAACCCGACAAAACTGCAGGACATAGTAAAATCCGGTAGGGCATCACTCATAAACCTGCGCGGCATAAATCCGGAAATACAAAGCATCGTAGCATTCAAAATAATGAGCGACATCTTTGAGCAGCGAAAAGTAGGCCGCATCCCTCCCCTATTCCTTATCGTAGAAGAAGCCCACAACTTCTGCCCTGAAAGAGAAGTAAGGACCTCCTCGAAAATAATAAGAAGCATCGCAAGCGAGGGTCGAAAATTCGGCCTTGGCCTCTGCATAATTTCGCAAAGGCCCGCGCGCGTCGACAAAAACGTCCTGTCCCAGTGCAACACTCAGTTCATCCTGAAAATCACAAACCCTAACGACCTAAAAGCCGTCTCCTATGCAGAAGGCATAACCTCTGGTCTCGAAAACGAGATAAAAAACCTAAATCCCGGGACAGCACTCATACTCGGCCGCGAGATGCCCCTCTTCGTAGACATCCGCACACGCCGCACAAAGCACGGTGGCGTAACCGTAAGCGTAACAGACCAGCCAAAGATCACAGACGGAATAATGTCATTTGCAGGAGTAAGCAAACAGGAAATGGAGATGCGCCTCGGCAAACTCAAAAAAATCAATTACCCCTGCTTTCGCGTATCCAGATCAGGGAATCACTACCTTATAGACGGCATGAAAGGAAAAATCCTCTACCGCGACGGAAATCGCACAAGAGAATCCTCTATGGACCTGACCGACGACAATCTTACAGTGCTCTCATACCTCACAAAAAAGATGACAAAAGACGAACTGGTCCAGAAATCCAGCATGAACTACACAAACCTGATATCTGCGCTCAGCACGCTCATAAATGCGGGATTTGTAGAGGAGGCCAGCACCGGCAGCGCAGTAACATACTCCAAAACCAAAAAAGCAGACATAAGGACATTTGACATTGAGCCCATACTCGTCCAGATTGAAGGTGATGTACTGAAGCCCGCCCTCACAAAAGAGCAGGTATATGCAAAAGCAAAAGCCCTTTTCAACAACTTTGACGACATTGAACTGGTATACTATCCATACATAATTGGCAAAGATTTCATGATCGACGGCATCAGCGGAATAAAACAGGGCTAATGATGATGAATTTGTTATCTGGGTCTGCTCTTCATAAGAGATATTGTTGGGAATATTTCATAAAATACATAAAGTATTATAAAGATTAAAACTCATAATACTATATCGAGATATTGAAATAGATTCAATATCATATAATCACTAGCGGAGGCGGTATTTTGAAAATCAAAGTTGTTTGCTCAAAGTGCGAGGGCATATTTGACTGGACATGGGGCAAACAGAAAGGCATATGCGAGCATTGCAACGCTCTGCTTAACATAAGAGAAGTCAAGATGGCTCAGGGAGAAGTAATGAAACTTTTCCAGTAGGCATCATGCATTTTTTCATTCTGTATAAAGTATGAGCCGACAATGAAAAAGCTTAGGATTCTCCAATTGTCACCGATATCCTATGATTTTTCACGGCAAAGTTACCACACAGAAGAATGGCAAATTACCCATATAGTACAGTGATATTGCATGACTATTGAGAATTGTATGGTTTGGTATTGTTTTTGATTGTCTTT
>JAFCBW010000056.1 GCA_017610525.1 Candidatus Nanohalarchaeota archaeon
AGCTTCTTCAACAAAAAAATAAAGCGCATTCTTATTTTCAATAGATGTCTTGAGCAACTGAGTCTTTCCTACTCTGCTTCTTCCAGAAATGATTATGAACTCTGCCCTGTCTGAATTGTAAGCCTGCTTCAAAGTGCTAAGTTCATTCACCCTATCGACAAATATTTGTTTAATCATGATTATAATAATCGTGTTTAAACTTTATATAATTATCCATATAATACAGGAAAACACACAGTCTCTGCGTATTCGCTTTCTTATCCAATATGACAAACAACACCTGAACTGAACTGGGCAGCCAGTTCGCACAACAAAACAAACATATAAAAACATCAAAACTCATGGAAATTTGTTGTAATATTGAAGTATTTCCAAGCTTTTTAATCGTCGGTTGATACAGTATATACGATTAAAAAAACAAAACTATCTCTTTGGAGGAATCATAATGACCACTGAATTCATAACAAAAAACATAGCAAAAGACCTCAGTCTAAAAGACACCGCAGTCAACAGCACAGTCTCCCTCTTCCTTGGCGGCGCAACAACCCCCTTCATCGCAAGATACAGAAAAGAAAGAACCGGCGGCCTTGACGAAACAGAAATCCGCTCAATACACGAAAAACTCGAATACTACAAAGAACTTGAAAAAAGAAAAGAGACAATCCTGAAATCAATCAAAAGCCAGGATAAGCTCACACCGGACCTCAAAGAAAAAATAAAGTCATGCACAGACAAGACAAGACTTGAAGACATCTACCTCCCATACAAGCAAAAAAAGAAAACAAGAGCATCAGTCGCAAAAGAAAAAGGCCTTGAGCCGCTCGCACACATAATCTACAACCAAAAATACACAAATGGCTCAAAAAAAGAGATAGTCCAAAAATTCATAAACCCCGACAAAGGCATAAACACATACGACGAAGCAATAACAGGCGCACAAGACATCATCGCAGAAACAATCGCAGACAAAGAACCCATCCGCACATGGATAAGAAACAACATCCTTCGAGGCGGCCTGATCATATCCAAAGCAAAAAAAGACTGGCAGGAAAAGAAAACCAAATACAACAACTACTACAGCCACAAAGAACTCGTGAGAAAATCACCATCACACAGGATGCTTGCAATCAGGAGAGGAACAAAAGAAAACATACTCTCATGGAAAATCGAGATAGACGAAGATTACATGATATCATTCATAAAATCAGAAATCATAATAAACAAGAACTCCATATTCACCCCGGAACTAAAAACCGCAATAAAAGACAGCTACAAAAGACTCATCTTCCCCTCAATAGAAAAAGAAGTATTCAACCTGAAAATCAAAGAAGCAGAAAAAGAAGCCATAAACGTATTCTCAAAAAACATGAAAAACCTCCTTCTGGCGCCGCCGGCCGGCAGCAAGACCGTGATGGGCTTCGACCCCGGCTACAGGACAGGATGCAAAATAGCAATAGTCGACTCAAAAGGCGACTTCAAAAAATCAGAAACAATATACCCACATGCTCCAGAGAACAAAGCAGAAGAATCACAAAAGACACTGCTCAGCCTCATAAAACAATACAGCGTAGAACTCATAGCCATCGGCAACGGCACAGCATCGAAAGAATCAGACACATTAGTAAGAGATCTCATAAAAAAACACAGCCTCAAATCAAAATCCATTGTCGTAAGCGAAGCCGGCGCATCAGTCTACTCTGCCTCAAAGACCGCCATAAAAGAATTCCCAGACTTGGACGTCACCATCCGCGGCGCAATAAGCATCGCAAGAAGATTGCAAGACCCACTGGCAGAACTGGTAAAGATTGACCCCGAATCAATCGGCGTAGGCCAGTACCAGCACGACGTTGACAAGCATGACCTAAAAAGTTCACTGGACGGGACAATAGAATCATGCGTCAATCACGTGGGAGTAGAGCTAAACACAGCATCATCTGAACTGCTCTCACACGTATCAGGCATCGGCCCGTCTTTAGCAGAAAACATAGTAAAACACAGGACAAAAAACACCTCCTTCAAAAGCAGGGAACAGCTTAAAAAAGTACCCAAACTCGGCCCGAAAGTCTTTGAGCAATGCGCAGGATTCCTGAAAATCAGGACCAGCAAAAACCCGCTCGACAACTCCGCAATACACCCCGAAACATACCGCCTCACAGAAAAAATAGCAAAAGACCACAACCTCAGCATAAGTGAAATGATTGGCAACGAAAAACTCATATCAACCATCAAGACTGAAAACTACATCACAGAAGAATATGGCATCCAGACACTACAGGACATACTCGATGAGCTAAAAAAGCCCGGTCTCGACCCGAGAAAGACATTCAAAAGCATCGAATACTCGCCAGACATAAATGAGATAAGCGACCTGAAAAAAGACATGATCCTCGACGGCACAGTAACCAACGTAGTGAACTTCGGCGCTTTCGTAGACATCGGCGTCCACCAGGACGGTCTGATACACATCTCAAAACTAAGCAAAAAATTCGTAAAAAACCCCGCAGACCTCATATCAGTCGGCGACACAGTCAAAGTAAAAGTAGACTCAATTGATGCAGTCCTGAAAAGAATATCCCTCGAAAAAGTTGACTGATTCACTTATTCTCCTTCAAGACACTCATGGCCCCATCGAAATCCCTATCATAGATATGCCCTGATATAGAATAACTATGGATCTCACCAGGCACAATATTATTGCCGTTTTTCTTTGAAACCTCATCACAGACATACTTTTGCAGATTACCAAGCGCAATCCAATTGGCATAAGACGCACCGAAAATATCATGCGACCTGAAAAGCACAGTCATCATAAGCTTCTTGACAGGCGGAAGCATAGGCGCAGTTTTGATCTCGCGAATCTTAAAATCAATGATACGAAGGCACGGCGGATCATTTGAGACAGTATCCTTAGGTGGTATTGCAAGATCACACGTAGCCCTGCGCGTATGCATATTCTCAGAGATCCTGTCAATCGCAAGCTGGATCTGGTCAATCTTTCCATCCCAATTCCATATCCGCTCACCATAAGTATACTCAAAATTCCACCTGTTCTCAGGCGTCATAAGCTGGTCAATATAATCCTTAAGCGCCCTGCCCTTAAACGGGTACTGCTTAGGAACCTCTTTATCACCCATGGACGGATGATTGATCTTAACAACAAGCCCAAGTATCTCCCGGGTCTCATCCCCGTCTTCAGTAGTAAGCACATCACCTTTCGAATACACAGCACTCACAGCTTTCAGCCATGCATCTTCAGTGTTTTTAGCGCGTATCAGAACCATAACATATCACACCCATTCATCAAAGCTCAATCCCCTTGACATTAGTCATGCCATCCATTGCCTCCTCAACAGCAACCTCAGCAAACGCAACAACATCAAACACCCTATCAGCATACTCAATAGGCCCATAAAGCACAAAATCCGCACCCAGCATAACAGGCATGACATTAGAAGAAAGGTCAACAACATTCCGAGCAGCCCTCCCCGAAAGCCACGGCCACGAAACTGCTGCATTATGCGTAGCACACCCTGTGGGATACCCGAACTTAGACTTGCAGGACACAATACTTTTGAGCGCAATACCTGCACCATGATAAAGCGGAGTCATAGCAGTATCCACCAAAATATTCTTGATACCCGCACCCTTGGCAACATCAAGCATCCCCTTCCCAAAAGCTCCATCCTTCTCAAGAAACTTGATCTTCCCCTCAAAAGACGAATCAGTCGGGTTATATGCAAGAACAATTGCACTATCCACAGAAGAATTCTTCAATGCCTCAATCTCATCCTTATTGACCGAAAGATTGACAGAATTGTATATTATCCGCCGACAAAGCCCGACATCCGCCGCATGCTTAAGCGCCGCAATCCTGACACTATAATCCGGCGAATCAATCATGATCGGCAATTTACAATGTTCTGCCACAAAATCAATCCGCTTCCTGAAACCATCTGCATCAGTACCAAACACATTCACAACAGACGGTATCTTTGTCTCATCAGACATCTCAACCTGCTTATTGATCAGGTCACAAGCACCCTTTTTATCAAACCCGTTTTCATTCAGTATCTTATGCTTCTCATAAAAAATCGTGCCGATAAGCACAGGCGGATTCTCACCAGGCTGCCCGCCAAACTTCACACCGCAAATATCAAGCGTCTTAGGGTCAGGATAAAGAAACATAATATCACACACATACAATTTACCAAAAACATTTATGTATCTTTCGAATAGTCAACAAATAAAAACCACCACGAAACCATAAAAAGCTATTCATCCAATAACCATCATGGCATACGACTCCCTTCTCGACAGGATTAGGAAAGAAAACAAAATCCGCTGCCCGGAATGCGGCTCAGACAACATGAAATATATGTCCCACCTAAGCATGTACGGCGGCTATGTCTGCTCCGGATGCAGCAAAATCTGGGACGAAAGCGACCCGAAAATCAAAGAGCAAAAAAAGCGCGTAATATAGTGCCAAATAACAGAAATGCACAATACACAGAGCATTTCCCACTCAAAATCATGATGAAAGAACAAATATTAAAGGTCAAGTGTAGTTTTTGCGGAAAAGAGATAGAATGCCCTAAGGATATGATAGATACGGAAAAACATTCATGCTTCGAATGTTTTGAAAAGCTAAAAGACAGTTGGTCAGATATAGAAAAAGGCAAAATTCATATAGATATGCCTTCGGAAAAGCTAAATCAAGTGCTGCCAGAAGTACTAACAGATTCAATGGTTGAAAAAATATTTCCCAAAGTGTGGAGTGATAAGAAACAGGAATTGAAGCAGTTGTCCAAAAAAGAATTAGCTAGAGAAATGTTTGGTGCAGGGGCATATATTGCAATCGACAACATGATTAAGATGCACAAAAGTGAACAAGAAAAAAAGAATAATGATACAAAAAAATGACAGCCCTTATTTTTGTGAATAAGCCCCAAGCGACCCCTTATCCACAAAAAAACCGCCAATCTCCTTTTCAAGATCCTGTGAAACAACAAGCTCATAATCTTTCGGGATGACCTTCTTATAGTTTGGCCACAGGTACCTCCCATCCATAAACACAATCAGCCCGCGCTCCTTCTCAGACCGTATGCATCTTCCCGCTGCCTGCACAGCCCGGTTCATAGACGGGTTCACATACCCGTACTCCCACCCCTTCCTGAACTTCTCATCATAATAACTGATCAGATTCTCAGTCAATATGTCTGGCCTCTGCAAAGGCAGCCCCACAAGAACAGACGCATTCATGATCCTGCCGTCAAAACTCACACCCTCGGAAAAATTAGCCCCGACAACCGCAAAAAGCACAGCACCAACATCCTTTAGCCTCACAAACTCACCCAAAAGCCCGTACTTTTCCTCTTTAGTCATATTCTGCCTCTCAAGAAGCGCCTGCTTACCAATATCTCCTGCAAGAATATCATATATCTCATCCCTCATGGAATAAGATGGGAAAAACACACCGACATTCCCCTTAGTATAATTGATGATCTGGACAAGATAATTCGCAATCTTCACAGACTCCCTTTTAGAGCGCATACTATATTTAGTAGTGACATCCCTGATGACAAGAGACAGCTTATTAGACCTCGGGAACGGCGAATCCATTGAAAGCTCAATAGACTCATCCACCCCAAGCACATTCTTATACATATCAAGCGGAAGAAGAGTCCCGGACATAAGTATTGACGAATGAACCCCATTAAGTATGCTCCGCGTCGCAATTGCCGGATCAAGGCATTCATGCGTATAAAGATAGATATAACCTCCCCTCTTTGAAGGCACCTTCTTAAGTATCCTCACATACTCCTTACCCTTCTCTTTCCATCTGTCAAGAAACGACGCAATCCCTCCAAGATAAGACCTCTTCTTCTCAGCCCTCACAATAGTCGCCACCCGTTCAAGCTCCTTGACAAAATGACCATAATCCGGAGAAGTCTGCTCAACAGCACCGCAGACATCATCAATATCAATCACCTTTTCATTGCACCCCTCAAGTAATTTATGTGCCTTATCACCCAGCTTCTTATACACAAACTCCAGATCCTTCCCAAGATCATCCTCCCCAATCTCATTCGCTTCCTTGACAGCTCCGGAAACCTGCCTGTCAGACAACTGGATTGAAAGAAGCGACCTAACCCTCATAGGCAGATTATGCGCCTCATCAACAATCAGGATGACATCCTCAAGCTTTGCCCCGATCTTTGCAAGAAACGCCTTATACATAGTCGGGTGAAACATATGAAAATAATCCGCAATAATCACATTCGATTTACTCGCTCTCTCAAGAAAAATAGCATAAGGGCATACATTTGTACAAAGCGCCTTGGCATCCTCAGAATGCATGATAGCACCATCAATCTCCGCCATGACCTTCATAGCCAGATCTGTCGGCGCCATAGTATCAGAATAAGTCCTGTTGTGAAACTCACAACGCTTCTCCTTGCGAAGAACAGAGCAATATTCCCGAAAATCAGCAGAGTACATAGTCTCAGACTCAGGCAAATTGCAAAGCCACTTCCTGCCGATAAGATCAGTGACCTTAATATCCACCCCGGACTTCTTCTTCATATCCCGCAATGTCTCAATGACAATCTTATGCTGCGCATGGCGCGGCGTCAGAAATATAACCTTCTTCCCGCTCTCAATACTATCATAAACCGCAGGCACAAGCGCAGCACACGTCTTGCCGATACCGGTCGGCGCATGCGCAATAAGACATTTTTCCCCCTTAATAGCCTCATCTGCCTTCTCCATAAAGTCAACCTGCGCAGGCCTCATGACCTTATGAGGAAACAGGTTCTTGTATTTGCGCACAAAAGAATCCTGCATCATGGCAATACAATTAATAAATTTGCTTTATAAGTCTGTTGGTATAGCAGCCTGCCGATAGAATAACTGCACCGCAATCACCGCTTACTCAATTTTTCAAGCGCACAAGAAAAATCCAGTTTCTCAATTCCATCTACTTTATCAAAATCAGAATCATCTGATATTATCGTAAATATACCATATTCTGACATCGTTGCCATATGAATTGCATCCCTTGGCTTAAGCCCGGACCTCATATGTTTTGCCACTGTCGTAATCAGTGAAGATGAAACAGATAAAATCTCCAGATTTGGCAACTCTGCAATCTTCTCATAATAATCAATAGCATTACTATAATTAGAAAATTTTCTTACTGCCCATACAACCTCATCCAATATCAGGACAGAAACAGCACACTTAACATTCTTATTTATTATCCTCTCAATTATTTCTCTTGCTGCTCTTCCTTTTTCAGTATTATCGATTTGAGCATACACAAACAGATTTGCGTCCAGAAACATCATCTTACTTACCTGCTCTGTATTTTTCATCATAACCGGATTCATATACTTTTTTCAGGTTTGTTTTAGATATATCTTTCCCGTACCTTTTAACACTATCACTTTGCCACTGTACAAAATCCTCATCTTTCCTGATAGATATTTCATGGCCTTTAAGACTTATTTTTACATGTGTTCTTGGCTTAATAC
>JAFCBW010000184.1 GCA_017610525.1 Candidatus Nanohalarchaeota archaeon
TACAGTCCCTTTTTCGTAGGTCATCTTGCCGGAATAGTAAACGACACCGTTAATTGTGTATCTACCGGGCTTTAGGGGAGTATAGTATACAGTCAAATTGACTGTCTTGCCTATCGGCACTTCCAGCTCGTCACTTTCCAAAGTTTCAATCAATATTCCATTGAAATAAACTTCGCCTCTAAATTTTGCATTTGTTGAAATCTGGCCTGTGTTTTTAAATACAGCATCAACCCGTGCAACATCTCCTACTTTTATCCATGAGTTACCTGTTCTTATGTTTATGAGTTCACCTTTTCTTGTCAGTGAGCCTTTTTTCATGATGTCAAAGGTCTGGAATCCACGATTGTCTTCTATGATATTACCTGCAACAAAAACGGAGACATTGGCCCAGTATTGTCCTTCTGCCAGGCCCTCTGAAGAAATGTTTAAGTTGTATGTTTTTTCTGTTGTCGGTAATGTTTCACCTAATGTAAAATCATATGAATTTATTAATATGGATTTATCCCAATTATGGAGATCTATCCGGACTTTGGGTGATACCTTAACATTTCCTTTGTTTATGCCGATAATAGAAACCGGGATGTCATATCCTTCCTCAACGCTTTGTACTGCAATGTTTTTTACTTTATATCGTACTATCTGTTCGCCTGTTATCTCGATGAATACTTTCAGGCTAATGGCGGTCTCTATAGACATGCCGTGGCCATCTATTGTCGGGATGCGCCTTGGCTTGGAGACCAGGTTAATAGTGCCTTCATAAATCCCGTTTGCTATGTCTGCCGGCGGCTCGATATATGTTTTGACATAACGGGTGCCTTTTGTTGGAATACTGAATCTTTTCCCGGAATCAAAATATGTCCAGTCGGCAAAGGAGCCTTCAACAGATATCTCAATGTCGGTTATACGGTCTTCGGGGTTGTATAAATAGATTTCCTGCTCGGCATATCCGCCCCGGAGCACTTTGTTGAAATACATTTTGCCGGGACCTGCTGCGAATCCGCCGGCGTGAACAGTGTTTGATAAAAGAGATAATAGCAGAGTTAAGAGGATGGCTAATGAAAGTTTTTGCAGTTTTGACATATCAATATATTGGCTGTTATTTTTTATAAGAGTATATATTGCAGATGGAGACTGAAAAAAAAAGAAAAAGATTAGGGCAATGAATGCACTAATCACCCGGTTATATTGTTGTTTATTAATTTTCTGTTGCTGATATTCTTGTTGTGGTTGTGCATAATCCTGATACACCGCTTGCAGGTATCTTTATTTTCCAATATAGATTGTACTCGGGTGGAACGGTCACGGTCTGCTCATCAGATTTTTGCCAGTTGACATCCGCAAGGTCGTTGCTGGATGAAAGTTTCCATGTCGTGTCACTAAAAGTGAAACCGTCTGTCGTGTTGTATCTTACACCAGTATCTGCTGCGTTTGTAACTATATCTGCAGAGCCACTACCGTCACAGGACATATTGCCGCCATATAAGGACTCGTTAATATTCAGGTCAAGGTTAACATTTCCTGTAATCTTTATTGTTGTTGTTATCTGAGCAGACTCTTCATTTAGACCAACATCGCCAAAAGGAATTGTGGTATTGGTAACATTCAATGCGGTCAATGACTGTATGGTTATGGCCGCAGTGTTGTTTCCGCTCGCACCACTTCCATCGGTCACATTGAAGTACATTGTCCAGTCTGCAGGATTCGCGTGGTAGTATATGGTGAATAGGCATTCCACTGTACTGTTTGTGGATGTGGTTCCGTTCTGGGTGAATGAACAGGTATCATTGTAGTAATGTATTGTGTGATTCGCGGGAAGTCCACGAGTATCGTTGTAGAATTCGGCACGGATGCCTACTAAATCCTCATAGCCGTTAGGATCTGAAACGGTTGCAGTGCAGTTTAATAGTATGGTTGATTCTGCTATCGGTACGAAAGTGGAGGCGTTGCAGGTTATTGACCCGACTGTCGGCAGTTCATTTCCTACAGTCACTGACGTGGCCAGGTCATCATCTGCGCCATCAGCTATTACAGCAGGTACAGCGACCAGTAATAACAATATCAATAGATATGATAAAATAAAATATTTGTCTTTCTCTAATTCCATTTTTATCCCCCCTTTAACTTAGCTTATGAGTTCAATCGAGACCAACTCATATTTTAAGTTAATATATGTCTTTGTGTTGAAGTAGTATATAAAGGTTTTGTCGGATTGGGCTGTGGGACAAAATAATGTTATCTTCCTATCCAGAATAAGTTGTGCCATATAATTGTGCAAAATACGGCAGTGTCTACCCTATCTTCTCGACGCTGTGCAATTCTCCAAC
>JAFCBW010000057.1 GCA_017610525.1 Candidatus Nanohalarchaeota archaeon
GCGGTCTATACTCAGTTTCTCTCGCAGTATTATGTCTGCGTTTATTATACCAGATTCATTCAGGATGCCTTTTATTGTCTCTTTTGAAAGGTCCTGCTTTACTGTTGTGCGAAGTATGATTCCGCCGCGATCTTTCTTTTTGATGTCAACGTCCGGAGGCATTTGATTCAGGCGAAGCCCGATTTTGTATAGCTCTTTTTTCAGTATTTCAAGACAGTGCGGGCGCGCTATATCTATCATGATTATTACGATGTTCGCTATTCTTGCCACAGACAGTATCTCGCGGCCGCGTCCTTTTCCTGCTGCGGCATTCTCTATTATGCCCGGGATGTCAAGTACCTGCATCCTTATGCCCTCATATTCAAGGATACCGGGAACCACAGTAAGGGTTGTGAATTCATATGCTCCTACGCGCGATTCTGCATTAGTTATCTTGTTGAGGAGAGTTGATTTGCCGACAGATGGAAAGCCGATAAAGACGCATGTCGCGTCACCTGTCTTTCGCACAGAATAGCCATGGTCTGAGGTGCCTGATTTTTTTGATTTTTCAAGGTCTTTTTGCTCTTCCATTTTTGCAAGCCTTGCCTTGAGCTTACCCAGGTGACCCTGCGTTGCCTTGTTCGACGGTGTTTTTGCTATCTCGTCTATTATTTCCTGTATTTTGTCCGCAGTTGAACCCATGTGTTATTTTTAGATGCAATAGGTTTTTATATGATTCTGATGTATGTAAGGGAAAAGATGGAGTCTTATCACAACCTTTAAAAATATACTTAACAATTGTTAAGTTTGATTCCATTAGAGCAGTTATGACTGCAATAACCATAAAAATATCTGTTATATGTGTTGTGATAATATATGAAACTCCCCTGTGAATTGATTGTGTGGTATATTTTGCCGAATATCCGCCGGGAACTTGCGCGATCGCTTGTTAAAGACCTTAAGCTTACCCAAAGAGACGCTGCAAAAAAGCTGGGGCTGACAGAATCTGCTGTTTCCCAATACCTGAAGTCCAAGAGAGGTCACGAGATGAAGCTTGATGAAAAGATCAATGCAGAGATTAAAACATCTATCAGGGATATCTGCAAGGCAGGAGATGATTCCTTGGTTGTCGAGAAGATATGCTCAATATGCAAGCTTATCAGAAATAATGGGGCGCTTTGCGATCTGCATAAGACACATAGCGATTTGCCGGACAGTTGCCGGGTGTGTAAGGAGGTGAGCAAATGAAGAGAATATATATGGATCATGCTGCCACCACACCTGTTGATGAGCAGGTGATGAAAGCCATGAACCCTTACCAGTGTGAAAGGTACGGGAATGCGTCGTCTATCCATCGCACAGGACAAGTTGCAAAAGAGGCGCTTGAGACATCAAGGGAAGTCATTGCCGACAAGGTCAATGCTTCGCCCGAGGAGATTATTTTTACATCCGGTGGTACAGAATCTAATAATTTTGCGCTGAAAGGTGTTGCCTTTGCTAACAGGGATAAGGGCAGGCACATCATCACTACCCGGGTAGAGCATGGTTGTGTGCTGAATTCATGCAGGTGGCTTGAGACACAGGGATTCAAGGTCACATATCTCGGTGTTGATGAAAATGGAATGGTCCGGCCTGATGATGTCAGCCAGGCAATCACAAAAGACACCATAGCTGTATCTGTCATACATGGGAATAATGAGGTCGGGACCGTTGCACCCATAAGAGAGATAGGCAGAATATGCACAGAAAATGGCGTCTATTTTCATACCGATGCATGCCAGTCATTTACTAAAGTACCTATTGATGTTGAAAAAGACAATCTTGACATGGTCACTATCAATGCGCATAAAATCTACGGCCCAAAAGGCGTCGGCGCATTATACATCAAGAAATGCACCAGGATTGATGCATGGCAGCACGGGGGCGGGCATGAGAGGAATCTGCGCTCAGGAACAGAAAATATTCCATCCATTGTCGGCTTTGCAAAGTCAGTTGAGATTGCATGCGAAAGTGATATTGCGCACATGAAAGGATTGCGCGACATTTTGATAACGCGCGTGCTTTCAGAAGTGCTGGACTGCAGCCTGAACGGTCATCCTGCACAGAGGCTCTGCAATAATGCAAATATTTCATTCAAAGGTATTGAGGGAGAAGCTTTGCTTTTGAGGCTTGACCTGCACGGCATTGCCTGCTCTACAGCAAGTGCATGCTCATCTCATACCCTTGAGCCGTCTCATGTGCTTATGGCGATGGGGCTTGGCGCAGAAGATGCGCACAGCAGCATAAGGTTCAGTGTCGGCAAAGAAAACACATTAGAGGACATTGAGTATACTATTGACATGCTAAAAAAAGAGGTCGGGCTTTTGAGAAAGATAAGTCCTGTAGGTGGTATAAATGTATAATGAAAAGGTCATGGATCATTTTGCAAATCCCCGTAACATCGGGGTAATTGAAAATGCAGATGGTGTCGGGAAAGTAGGTAATTATGTCTGCGGAGACATCATGTGGATATATATCAAGGTCGAAAAGAATGAAAATAAGGAAGACATTATTGAGGACATCAAGTTTAAGACCATGGGATGCGCAGCAGCAATTGCCTCATCTTCAATGGCTACAGAACTTGCGAAAGGCAAGACTATTTCAGAAGCGCTTAATATGACAAAACAGGATATAGCAGATTCACTGGGTGGACTGCCGGCAGTAAAGCTCCATTGCTCCCTTCTTGCGACAGATGCGCTGGTAGAGGCAATATATGATTACCTGTCTAAAAACAATCTGCCTGTCCCGGATGATGTATCCAGAAAGCATGAGCGCATTAAAATTGATCTTGAAAAGACTGAGAAGATGTGCCTGAATCCCAAAGCGCAGGAGAATTCTTTAAAAAAAGATTGAGCAGGATAAAAATGACATCCAATAAAGACCTCATCGAGAAAATCATGCAATTGAAAAAAGAGAAAAAAGCAGTAATTCTTGTCCATAATTACATAACCTCAGACATCTATGATATTGCAGACTATATCGGCGATTCACTTGATTTGAGCAGGAAGAGCGCCAATACAGATGCTGATATCATCGTCTTTTGCGGTGTTGATTTCATGGCTGAATGCGCAAAAATACTTAGCCCAGGTAAGACTGTACTGCACCCGAAAAGAGAGTCCACATGCCCGATGGCTGCAATGGCAGAAGCAGATGATCTCAGGAAAAAGAAAAGCGAACACCCTAATGCTTCAGTGGTCTGTTATGTCAATACCAGTGCTTCTGTCAAGGCAGAGTCAGATATCTGCTGCACCTCAGCAAATGCTATAGAGATAGTAAATTCAGTAAAAGAAAAAGAGGTCCTGTTTGTTCCTGACAGGAATCTTTGTGCGTATGCGCAAAGCAAGACAGATAAGAAATTAATCCCGTGGGACGGCTATTGTTATGTACATGATGTAATCAGTATCGAAGACATTAAAAAAGCAAAAGAGTCTCACCCGGATGCACATGTCATGGTACACCCCGAGTGCAGCCCCGATGTCATCAGTATGGCAGATGCTGTGTGTTCTACAGGGCAGATGCTCGATTATGCCAAAAAAAGCAGCGCCACAGAGTTTATAGTTGCAACTGAAGAAGGGATGTGTGCGAGGCTTAAGCGCGAATTTCCCGGCAAAAAGTTTTATCCTGTCGGCGGCATCTGTACGCAGATGAAAGAGATACGTTTGTATGACGTATACATGGCACTTAAGATGAATCAGTTTGAGATAACTCTTGATGAGCCGGTCAGAAAGAGAGCAAAGAAAGCTCTTGACAGGATGCTTGAGTTGAGATAAGTGACAGATAAGAAGTTTATTGACGATCTTGAAAAGAATATTAAATCTACAATTCGTGATTACCACCTGCTTTCAAAGACCGACAATATTGTTGTTGCCTGTTCCGGCGGGAAAGATTCTATTGCCGTCCTTTATCTTTTGAAGAAGTTTGGATATGATGTTTCTGCACTGATATTAGACCTTGAGATAGGGAACTGGTCTAAAAAGAACCTGGATAATAGTTATGCATTTTGCGATGAGCATGATATCAAGCTCCACAGGATTTGCGCCAAAGATGAGCTTGGCTTTTCTATTGAGCATCTGATGAGTTGCGTGAAGGCAAAAAAAGCAGTTGAGAATTGCACTGTCTGCGGTGTGATAAAGAGGTGGCTGATCAATAAAAAGGCAAGAGAGCTTGGCGCAGGTAAGCTTGTCACCGGCCATAACCTGGATGACGAGGCGCAGACGGTTTTCATGAACATTCTCAAAGGAAATCCCCTGTTGAGTGCAGGGATGGGTCCGAAAAGCGGGGTAGGGGCACAGGATATGTTTGTGCAGAGAGTGAAGCCGCTTTATTTTTGTACTGATGCAGAACTTAAAAGATATACGGTGATTATGGGATTCAGGATATTGTATGCAAAGTGCCCGCTCTCCGGTACTGTTTTCAGGAGAGATATCAAAAACTGCCTTGATAACTTCGAAAAAGATTACCCTGACGTCAAAAGAAACATTGTCAGAAAATACCTTGAGATGAAGCCTGCGCTTGCCAGGGCGCAGGAGGATAAAGAGAAAGGTAAGATCAAGCGCTGTAGTGTCTGCGGTGAGCCTGCAAGAGGTGACATATGCAAGGCATGTGAGATGATTGGGTTAGTGTAGCTGGAATAGATTATAAATATGAACACACCAAATATTTAATAAGGTGAATTAAATGGATACACATGATATGATTGTGGATTTGCCAGATGATTTTGTTTTGGAATTCTATTTGAATATTATCTCAAAAAGTCAGTCACTGACTGACGAATTCACGTAGAGTCCCGATGTTACGATTCAGGCAATCAAGCGCAGATGATATGATCTGATCTGACTGATAACAAATGGGAGACAGTGTATCTCAAATTAGGGATACTGAAGAATATTGGATGATACAGATGAGTGAAAAAATCAAGGCAGTATGTCTGTTTTCAGGAGGGCTGGATTCGGTTATTGCAGCCAGGCTTATGCAGAGCGAGGGTATTTCAGTATTTGGACTGAAGATTGATACTCCTTTTTATGAGCGAAGTGCTGAAGGGAAGAATAGGGCTGCTGTTGCAGCAGAAAAGCTAGGCATCCCACTGAAGACTCTTGACGCCGGCACAGAATATTTACGCATTGTGCGCAATCCCGCATACGGGCATGGTTCCGGTATGAACCCGTGCATAGACTGCAGGATATACATGCTGAAAAAAGCATGGAAATATGCAGAACATATTGGGGCAAAGTTCATTATCACAGGCGAGGTTGTCGGCCAAAGGCCGATGAGCCAGCGAACACATGCCATGAAGCTAATCGAAAAAAAGGCCCGGCTCTGCGGCAGGATTGTGAGACCGCTCTCAGGGAAGAATCTTCTGAAGACTGAGGCAGAAAAAAAAGGGTGGATTGCGCGCGAAAAGCTTCATGGTGTATGCGGGCGCTCCCGAAAGGTGCAGATGCAGCTTGCAGAAAAATTAGGTATTAGTGAATACCAGCCACCGGGTGGTGGGTGCCTTTTGACCTGCGCAGAGTTTGCCCGTAAGGTCAGGGACTTGCTCCGGCATAAAAAGAGGGTGTCAGCAAGGGATTTGGAGATGCTGAAAGTCGCCAGGCATTTCAGGTTCGGGAAAAACAAGATAATTGTGGGAGCAAATGAGATAGGCAATAGAGTACTGCTCAAACTGAAAAATAAGACAGGCTATATTTTTGAGGTGCCGGAAATTGGCAGTCCGGTTACAGTTCTTACAGGAAAAAAGACAAAAGACGCGATTAAAATGGCTGCGAGATTGACTTTGCGATATTCTGATGCGCCGCCAGGCAAAGGGATTGTCCGCTATGGCAAAAAGCGAGCCGTAAAAGCAATTTGCGTGAGACCTGCAAAACAAAAAGAGATTGAGAAGTTGAGGGTTTGAGGCCAAGCGCTGCTTCAAAGATATATATATGTGCTAATGCAAATAACAATTTATGTTAGCGCTAACGATTGCAGCTGCGATACTCATTGCTTTGGGTATTTATCTTCTATATTTCATTGACAGGAATCTTGAAGAAAACAAGATGTATCTTGTACTTTTTGTAGGTCTTACTCTTGTTGCTCTTGGCATCTTCGTCATATTTGCTGCCATGCCTGTTGAACTTATAA
The DNA here is from genome assembly GCA_017610525.1 of Candidatus Nanohalarchaeota archaeon. Taxonomy (GTDB): domain Archaea; phylum EX4484-52; class EX4484-52; order EX4484-52; family B79-G9; genus B79-G9. Next base: position 6,139 of record JAFCBW010000057.1, read on the forward strand.
AAATGAAAGTTCTGGGTCTTTCAATGGCTGTTGCTGGATTCTGGCTTACCTTCAAATTCCCGGGAGCCGCTGAACTACAGGGCGAGGGTTTCGGCCTTTTAGGCATTATCCTTGGGCTTATAATCATGATTGTCGGGATTATTCTATTTGTTTTTTAAATTTGTTTTTTAATTGCATATCCCCTCTGACCCAACAATTACAAAAGCTTAGGATTCTCCAATTCCACAGATATCCTATGATTTTTTAATTGCATATCCCCTCTGACCCAACAATTACAAAAGCTTAGGATTCTCCAATTCCACAGATATCCTATGATTTTTTAATTTAGGATATCGGATAGAAATTTAAATGTTGTAATGTTATTTCTGTCCGTTGATACTTATGGTTCTTTCAGACAGGGATATTAAAGCGCGCCTCAAAAAGGGCGACCTCATAATAAAAGACCTTGACCTTGACGTACAGGTAGGGCCAAGTTCAGTTGACCTGCGCTTAGGTGACCGGTTTCGTATGTTCAAGATGTCAGATCATTCAATGATTGACCCTGCAAGTTATCATGACGGGCTGATAAAAAAATGGGCTGACGGGCAAACAGAAATTGAAGAGTGCACATACACGAGACTCTATGTTTCCACAAAACCATTTATACTGCACCCCGGCGAATTCGTGCTTGCATCCCTCAAAGAATATATCTCAATACCCGATGACCTCGTCGGCAGGCTTGAAGGGAGATCTTCTCTTGGCCGCCTTGGTCTTATGGTCCACTCAACAGCCGGCTACGTTGACCCCGGTTTCTCAGGACATCTTACTTTGGAGCTTGCAAATGTCGGTAAACTGCCAGTGAAACTATATCCGGGCATGAGAATATGCCAGATTGTGTTCCAGGACATGACCTCGCCTGCCGAAGTCCCTTATGGTAAAAAAGAGGGTTCAAAATACCAGGATGAATGCGGCGCTACCCAGAGCCGGATAAATATTGATGCGGATATTCGCAGTTGATATCTCTCTGGTCTAACGTATTGCTCTTCAGGCGATACCTCTATTTCGCTTGGGATCAGGGATTCCCATGATTATTATAAACATACTCATACATTCAGATGTATTTGCGGGGTTCAACATATGAACAAAGAAGAATTAATAGAAAAGCTTGAAGACCTCGAATGGGAAGATTTCGAGGTAAAAGAAGCTAAGTCAGAAATTCCAAAAAGCAGTTGGGAGACAGTCTGTGCATTTTCTAATACTGTCGGTGGATGGCTTGTATTTGGCATTAAAAAAACAGGAAAAAAATATGCTATTTCTGGTGTTGAAAATCCGGAAAAAATAGAACAGGACTTTACTACTGTTTTAAGAAATGGAAGCAAGTTC
>JAFCBW010000185.1 GCA_017610525.1 Candidatus Nanohalarchaeota archaeon
AAATAACAAAAGAACAAGGCATAGAGCGCCTGGAAAACTGGATAAAGGACAACAATCTGCACAAACGCAGAATATAAAACCACATAAATTCTAAACAACCAACAGCACCCATACCCTTAAGCAAAGCAAACCATTAACATAAACTGAAACCACTAAAACAAAAAAGTCAGTGCCCAAGCAAAGCGCCTGTGACCTAAACCACAGGTTTAGGTCGCTCTAATCGCCAGCCTTTTACAAGGCTGAAGTTAACATTAAAACATTACTAATTCTAAAAACACCCATGACCACAACAACAGTCGCCATAGCAGTCCACAACGAAGAAAAAACAATAAAAAAAAACTGTGGCAAAAAGAACCCATAGGCGAAATACTGATCATCTCCTCAGGCAGCACAGACAACACAAACAAAATAATTCAACAACTCGCAAAAAAAGACAAAAGAATCCATCTGGTAACAGAACCAATAAAGACAGGCAAGCCAAACGCAATAAACAAAATCCTGGCCCGCGCAAAAAACGACATAATAATCATGACCGACGGCGACGTATACATTGAGCCCGGCGCAACAAGACACCTCACACAACACTTCAAAGACAAAAAAACAGGCACCGTAGCAGGTCACCCAATCCCCCTGAAGCCAAAAGGAATCTTCGGCCTCTGGATGCAGATGTCCTGTGACATCCTCCACGAAAAAAGAACGAAAAACATAGAACTAGACATAACCGGCAACCTCTACGCAATAAAAAAAGGCATCGTAAAAAAAATACCCCAAAACACAACCCTCGACGACGTCTACGTAGCCCACGAAACAAAAAAAGCAAGCCACAAAATAATCTACGAACCCAAAGCAATCGTACATGTAAAAGGCGTAGAAACCATAGGCGACTTCATCACCCAGAAAACAAGAACAAGAGTAGGTTGGCACCAGCTAAAACACAGGGAACTCGCAAAAACATCCCGGACACCAAAAGGAGAACTAAAATACATCAAAAAAACCATAAAATACCTATTCACTCCAACAGGAATAATAGCAGTACCTGCATACTACCTGTTAACCGCCGCAACATGGCTCCTAGCATGGTGGAAATACAAAACCGAAAAAAACTACCTCAAACTCTGGAAACCTGCAAAAAGCACAAAACAACCACGATGATAACCAATGGCAACAGACAAAAAAGCACACACATTGCTTGGAATATGCACAATAGCATTCCTGTACTTCACACTCAACAACATAACCGGACTCGACTATTCAGTAGACGAGCCAATGTGGGTCCACTACTCAAAAATACAACAAAACCACGGAGTAATACTAGACACAAAAGATGCCCCACCACTCCCGTTCTGGATAAGCGGCCTCGCCTTGAAGCTCACAAACAACAACATAGCTCCACGATACGCATCCATCCTGATATTCATAATCACACTTGCAATAACCTACCGCCTTCTCTCAAAACTAAACCTCAGCAAAACAAAAAAAATACTATTCACATCCGCACTCCTCATAAACCCATACTTCATCCTCTACTCAAGAACAGCAATGACAGACATATACTACTTCAGCTTCATCTGGCTGTCCCTACTGTCACTATACCTCTGCCTCCAGAAAAAACAAAAAAAATACATAATATACAGCGGACTCTTCTTCTCACTATCCGCACTCACAAAACACATCTCAATAATATTCTACCCCCTGTTTCTGACAGCAACACTTCTACTCTGGAAAAAAAGAAAACTAACAAAAAAAGACGTAATAACATTCACAAAATACTCATCCCTTGGATTCATACTCCTCGGTCTGGTAAACCTCGCAGGCATCATGAAAACCGGCGAAATCTACTCATTCACCACAAGACTCATGACAATCATAAACATCATCCCCTTCATCGAAATCGCGACAGCACACACCCACGGCTCACTAATACTGGACCCAATAACACTAATCACACGCACAATAAAATACATGACAGCCATAACAATATACACACTCCCTTTTGTCCTGCTCATCATACACCAAAAAATCTACACACACACCACCCACACCCTCAAATCCCATAAAAAACCAAATATACCACCGGAACTAATTTTAAACCCAGACAGGTGATACATTGAACCCCATAGAGGCGCACGCCCTCACAAAACAATTCAGCAAACTTACACCCGTAAACAACCTCAACCTCCGGATAGCACAGGGCGAGTTCTTCGGCTTCATTGGCCCCAACGGCGCAGGCAAGACCACCACCCTGCAAATGTTAAGCGGCCAGCTCCCACCCACCTCAGGGACAGCCACCGTACTGGGCATCGATGCCGCCGCCGACCCCATAGCAGTCAAGGCCACGGTGGGCATAGTGCCCGAACTGGAATACCCGCCCAGCTTCCTGAGTGTGGAAGAGTACCTGCACTTCGTGGCTGCCATCAGGGGACTGGACGACGACGACGGCAGGGTGGATAAATGGATAGAATTCTTCGGGCTTGAAGACAGGCGCACCACCCTGTGCATGAGCCTGTTCATCATGCTCA
>JAFCBW010000186.1 GCA_017610525.1 Candidatus Nanohalarchaeota archaeon
TGTGCCTAAACCCAAGCCACTAAACCAAAAACTCCGTGTCCAAACAAAGCGCCCGTGACCTAAACCGTAGGTTTACGGTCGCTCTGATCGCCAGCCTTTCTGAAGGCTGTCCCATATCCTTGGAAGAAATCTCTGTCTCAGTAAGGGAGACTTCTTTCGACAAGAGATGTTTCAAACTCTTTAAAAGGAGTTTGAACACTCTTCCCATTTCTTTTGTCCTCAATTATAACAGGCAATCTCTGAATCCTTTTTAAGATTAACTCTACATAAAATACAATATGGCCTCCATGAAACTAATCTGCCAGGGCGCAGAAGCAAACATATATCTCAACGAAAAAGACAACACAATCATAAAAGACCGCATCAGAAAAACCTACCGTATAACAGAACTCGACAACCGCCTGAGAAAATCAAGAACCAGGTCAGAATCAAAACTAATAGGCAAAGCGCACAACTTAGGCATCCTCACACCAAAAATAATATCAACAGAACAAGATAAAATCACAATGGATTACATCCCCGGCAAAAGACTAAAAGACACCCTAAACAAAGAAAACATCAAAACCACAATGACCACAATCGGCAAAATCATAGCAACCCTGCACACAAACAACATAATCCACGGTGACCTCACAACCAGCAACTTCATACAAAAAGAAAAAGACATCTACCTCATCGACTTCGGGCTTGGCAGCATCTCAACATCAACAGAAAAAAAAGCAGTTGACCTGCACCTCTTTGAAGAGGCAATGGAATCAACACACTCTGATTTATACCAACCCGCAATCAACTCAATGCAGGCAGCCTACAAAAAAAACTATCAGGATTCAGAACAGGTCCTAAAAAGACTGGAACAAATAAGAAAAAGAGGACGATACGTCAAAAGATAAAAATTAATTTAATCAAAGATCGCAGTGAGCCTCGCAACCCGCCATATTCGGATGTATTTTCACACCCGTATCATCTACTCCGCATGCAGTCTTTTTCCAGATGTTGCACGTTGCATCATCTGTTACTGGCCTGACATTATTATTCGTATTCTCGACATTATTCAAGACAAGCGTAATCAAAGCCAGCGCAACAACAAGAAGCACAACAATCGTTACAACAACACTGATTGATTTTTCAAAACCTTTTCTATCCATACGCACTAATATGCACAAAACCCCTATATAAAGATATCATTCTGTGTGAAAACACACGCCGTCAACTATAAATAACGAATTATAACTTCATCAGGTCATCTGCATCAATTATTTCAACAACATCAGAATTTAAACCCGTTTTCTCTGGTACAAACATAAGTCTCCTTTTTGCACGTATTCCGGACAAATTCTTTTCAGCCTTTCTAATATCTTCCATTCGTATATTATTTTTCCATTTAACCTCTGCCACAATCTCTGGTTTTTTAAATTTAATCAGGCAGACATCAACATCAAAATCTTCTGTTTCAAAAACAGACTCTTTCAATCCAAATTTCTCCGCCATAAAAGCCCTTACAAAATCCTCTACAATTCGCGGCATGATTTCATCAATAATCCTTCCAATCTCTTTTTCATTCAACTCTCTCTCGGAAATATTATACTTTTCATCAGCATAAAAATACAATCTTACAAGTGGCGACACATGTTTGTAAACAAACCTGTTCTTTCCATAGACTTCAATCTTCTTGAGCAGCCCGAATGCCTCAAGATTTTTCAGGTACTGCTGCACAATACTGGGATCATCTTTCTTAATAAGTCTCCTTGAAAAAAGATACGTGGATATCTCTCCAGACACCACATGTCCCGATGCAATTGCCCTTGCAACACCTTCATATATCGCCGAGATGCTTCTCTGCTCTTCAACAAAAACTTCTCCAAACAAAGCAGGAATGGTTTTTGAAAAACCCATTAATATATTGCTAAATATATTTCGCGGGTTTTCTTTTTCATCAAAGTAGTCAATCGCAAGCGGTTCTTTCAAAAGCACTGCCAGCTCAATAAACTGTTTTTTAGAAAGCTTATATTTCCCAAGTTCAAAAAAACAGTCATCCATGCTTATCAGGCTTACTGGAATCTCAGCAAAAAACCCAAGCAACGGCGAATGTTCTGAGAACATTTTTCTAGACAAAAAAAGCGTCGATGATATTAAGATTACTTTTCCATTTTTCTCAGTATAATGCAAAAAATCAAAAAACTCATCCCCTAGCCGATGAAACTCATCAACAATAACAACCTTATTTTCATGAATTCGTATTTTAAGAATTTCAATAAACGTCTCATAAGTAATCATCATCTTACTTGAACTGGATATTATGGT
>JAFCBW010000058.1 GCA_017610525.1 Candidatus Nanohalarchaeota archaeon
GGTCCACTGACACCCGCCGGATTCACATTCACATCCACAAACACATTCATCCTCAACACCACATCAGGCACACCATTGACACTCTTCGCATCATCCTCTGCTGGCCTCCCCGGCTCAGGAGAACCCGAACCCCCTCCCGACACAGGTGGCTCTTCTCCAGGCGGCAGCACAACCAGCACCCCATTTGCATCCATAGAAAAGAGCAGTGCCAGAATCCTCGAACAAAAGCCGACAGACACAGCAGAAATAACCGCCGTATTCAGGATCATCGACACAAGCGACAAAGGCATCGGCAGCATACGCGCAGAAATAATACTCCCCGCCGGCTCATCCCTTGACAGAGAACACCTCAACCTATCCCTATACGAATCCCTAGAAAAAAGATGGCGCACATACACATCTGAGCAACTCATAATAAAAAAAGACCCCGAAACAACAAACAACATAATCCGCTACTCAGTCCGGCTCAAATCATCAGGCTGGGACAACGAAGAACAGGTTCTCGACCTCAAAAAAAACGATATGTATTCAATAACATACATCGCCGCCCTGCCCTACGGCAACAGTAACATAACAACACGCCTCAATGGCTTCAACTATTACACCCACGAAAACATCTTCAAAGACATAGAGACATACATAAGAATAACATACGACAAAACCAAAATCACCCCCCTCGAAATCACCGAATCGGAATTCCAGCCGCATCAGGTAATAGTAGGAAAGCCCCCTCGCTGGCTCAAAACAATCGACGTCTACAACCCCAACATCGTATCCGTCCAGCACAGGTTCATAACTCCCCTGTTTACTGAAGTGATATCATCCCACATTCGCACACAAGGCACAGAAATCAACCATCTCTTGGAAAACAACAAACAAGGAATAATAGATGCACTCTGGAAAGACACATACCCTCCGGACGAAAAAATATCATACCTCATAGACATAACAACTCCTCCAATACTGATAATAGACGAAAAATATTCAATCGAAAAATACAATAGCACAGAACTCATGTTCATAACAGACGTAACACTCAAAAACCCATCATCTATAGACTACGAAAACATAACCCTGATATATCCTGTATCCGAAAACCGCACACAGAACATAACCCAAAACAACATGGAACTGGAATACGAACAAGGCGAAACAGGCACCATAAATATATTCATCCCTGAAATGAAAAACAAAACCACAACAACCATCACCCTCTCATACACAAAAACCCCTCCTATCCTAATAACAAACACAGACAAACCATTTTATTCCCCATCTGAAAAAGTGAACCTCACAATAATCTTCATACCTCATGAAAACATGTCAGTCTCATTCATCCAGATAGAATCAATAACCACCCCAGAAGGACAGACAATTTATGCAGACATAGAAAAAGTCCGTAAACTCGAAGAAAGAACCCCGCACATCATGCACCGTGAATTCATCATCCCTGAAATAAAATCCGGCGAATACACAATCCACACCACCGCCACCTTAAACCCCATCGGGGAAATAGAAGACACAACAACCTTCCGCGTAGAAAGCACCACAACAGAACTAAGAAAACTGGGTTTCAGCATAATATTCCTGAGCGCAATAGCAATACTTGTAAGCCTGATTCTGCGCATCTACAAAAGAAAAGAATTCAAAGACGAACTGCGCAACCTAAGAAAAGAGATCGAGAACATCTGAAGTATGTGTCACGGCAAAACCAACATCCTGACCCGCAACCAGCGAGATAATAACCACTTAATTCTACATAATCCAAATATGACATACAACTCCCAAAACACATATCAATCTACCCGTTCCCATATAAACAAAAGGTGACAAAAAAAATGAAATACATAATAATCTTAGGCGACGGCATGGCAGACGACCCGGCCACCTGCCCAAACGGAATCACCCCAATGATGGCAGCGCACAAGCCAAACATAGACTCACTCGCAAAAAAAGGAAAAACCGGCCTCCTGACAACAGTCCCAGAATCCATGCCCGCAGGAAGCGAAATAGCCAACATGAGCATCTTAGGCTACAGCCCCGAAAAATGCTACGAAGGCCGCGGCGTATTGGAAGCCGCAAGCATGAACATACCCATACACGACAACGAACTGGCAATGAGATGCAACCTAATCTGCATAGAAAAAAATAACATCAAAAACCACTCAGCAGGCCACATAACAACCAAAGAAGCAAAAGAACTAATAGACCACCTTAACCAGAACCTAGGCACAGGCACAATAAAATTCCACCCCGGCATAAGCTACCGCCATCTATTGATAATAAAAAACGCAAGCAAAGACATAGACTTAACTCCTCCCCACGACGTCCCGGGAACCCCCGCAGAACAGGTAATGCCAAAACCAACTAAAGAACAAGGCAGACAAACCGCAGAACAGATAGAACAATTAATAAGATCCTCATGGCCCCTCCTAAACACCCACCCCATAAACCTAAAAAGAACGCAACAAGGCAAAGACCCTGCAAACTCAATCTGGCCATGGTCACAGGGCCACAAGCCCGACATGGAAAACTTCCAAAAAAAATACAACATCAAAGCCGCAGTAATCTCCGCCGTAGACCTCATAAAAGGCCTGGGCGCACTAGCCGGCATGGACATCATAAACGTAGACGGCGCAACAGGCCTCTACGACACAAACTACGAAGGCAAAGCCGACGCATGCATAGAAGACCTCAAAGACCACGATCTGGTCTACGTCCACGTAGAAGCCCCTGACGAGGCAGGTCACGAAGGAAACTACCCCCTAAAAACAAAAACAATAGAAGACCTCGACAAAAGACTCGTAGGCCGCATCCTAAACAACCTCCACAAGATAGACGGCAAAATAAAAATAGCAGTCCTACCCGACCACCCCACACCCGTAGCCCTAAAAACCCACACAAAAGAACCCGTCCCCTTCCTCATAACAACCATCGGCGAAAATGCCCCCGACACCACACAGACATTAGACGAGCAAAGCGCAAAAAGCGGCGCATACGGGACCTTAGAATGCACCCAATTCCTAAAAACCCTATTTTCAGAAAACCAATAACCTTCAATTCATAATCTCCGATCAATTAAACATGCCTGCGCACCCGCAAAGCAAAAGTTATCACAATTATAATAATCCTGATTACTTTATTATTCATATACTTCTTATGGTCTGCACATATTTCAGAAATATCTATAGCAAAAAAATACACCTCAAACGCCAAAATCCTAAAATACCTCATCAGAGAAAACCACTAATCACCCACCAAACCGAATCTAAAAATCAAAAACAAGAACCTAAAGACAGCAAAATATTCAAAATAACCCTATAAATAATCAATTCTTCCCAAATAAATCAAACAAAAAAAGAAAATCATCAATCCTGATGTATTCCTAACAAATAATTGCCGATTTAATAAGGTAAATCATCCCACTTAATTTCAAAAAAATGAACGAGAGCACATATCGTGCTCTACCTTCACATACGTGGTCGATGTAGGGTCCGGGAGTAATACGTAATCTCTGGTTTCCCCGGTTTCGTCATGTATCTCTCGTTCAGAATCATACTGCATAAACCGTTCATCCACTCAGAATCATCGCAATCGCGATATTTTCCTTCATAGTAAAGAATCCTCTTCCTGGTTGTATTGCACGTGACATTAATGTGCAAATACGTAACATAATCCCTCTCGACTGAGAAGTTAACATCTTTTGTTACAACTTCTCCATCTACGAATATTCTCAGGCAACCCTCGTGTAGGTATTGCGTGTGATTCGATTCAAAACTTGGTCCGGAAAGGACCAGACAAATCGTATCATTCCTCAACGAGGGCACAAACCGTGTTCTTAAGTGCTCCGATGCCGAGAAATTCAGGGAATATTCTGACGTTGAGTAATTCACTACCCCTTCATCTGTGGGGGAAGATACTGGTTCTGCGCGGTCACTATCCTGGTTTATGCACCCGGACATTAATATTCCTACTAAAAGGAAAAGTCCAAATGCTGCGTGTCCTAGTTTCATGATTACCTCCAAGTTCCACACTCCCCTCTTTCGAGTAGGGAGAGGGCTAGATTATAATGTAATCTATTAAGCACCTAGTGCTTGTGGATGCCCGACTTCATTCCAATACCTTTCAGTATTTTTTATAGAAACAAAGCCCCTGCAATTCTACTTTAAGGAAGGGATGCAAGTAACCGTATGCGCTCAACAGGGACTCGAACCCTTCAAATAAGCGCACTTTACAACAAAAGACAACCAAAGACAGCCTGATAACCACGAAAGATAGGTCAGAAATAAAGAAACATCTGACCTAAATGTCTCCGCAGTCTCAAAGCCGCATCATGCTCTTTTTCAGAAGAATGCATCGACTTTTTGAAAGACCGTCTCTTACAAAATCCAACAGATAAATTCTGTTGGTTAAGTAATTCCTCGAAAGGAAAGTTATTTTTGTTGTAATATGATACCTGACACGAAACAGATATTTCTCAATCAAAGCAGGCATTTGCCCTAAAGCGCATTACATACTCGTACACCGATAAAACGTCACTAAAGAATAACAACAAATTACTTTATAAATCTTACGATGTGGACGTAACAACACAAGAATTCATACGTAAGCAAAAAACATCCAAAAAAACAAGAATTCAAAAGAAAACTCACAAAAACCGATTCAAAAGATACTCCCTGAACCCCAAATAATCAACACCCAGCGCATCCACAATCTCCTTCTTCCCCTCAACCCGAGAAATACTCAAAGGCACCTCGACATCCACCCCCGTAGCCTCAATCACTTCGTGAGGAAACTTAGCAGGATGCGCAGTCTCAATACAAACCACCTTCCCCTTATTTCCGAAACCCTCACGGAACATCTCAACCCCCCGCCATCCGACAGCTCCATGCGGCTCAAGAACAACCCCAAACTCATCATAAACTCTCTTAATAGTATCACGAGTCTCATCATCAGAAACAGAAACCGCAAAAATATCCCCTCGGATATCATCCATCCGCGCCATCTTAAGAATCCTCCCATTCTCATCCATCTGCCCCCCGTAAAGTGCAACCAGCCTCGAAAGATTACTCGGATGCCCCACATTCATGGCATTAGACACGCAATTCTTAGACGGCACAATCTTAGAATAACTCCCCGAATCAACAAACCTAACAAACTCATCATTCTCATTCACAGCCGCAATAAATCGTGCAACAGGAAGCCCCATCTCACGCGCAAGAAGCCCCCCCATGATATCCCCGAAATTACCCGACGGCACAGAAAAAACAACCTCCTCCCCATCATCTGCCGCTCTGGAATACCCATAAAAATAATACACCATCTGCGGAATCAGCCTCCCGATATTGATCGAATTCGCAGAACTGAGATTCAATCCCGAAAGCCCTCCATCAGCGAACGCCTCCTTAACCATAGCCTGGCAGTCATCAAACGTCCCCGAAACAGCAACACACGTAACATTACCCCCAAGCGTAGTCATTTGCTTCCTCTGCCTGTCACTGACCTCATCCTCTGGAAAAAGCACAACCACCCTGATATTCTCAAGCCCGAAAAACGCCTGCGCGACCGCACTCCCCGTATCCCCCGAAGTCGCAGTAAGAATCACAATCTCCCTCTTCTGCTTACCAGTAAAATACTGCACAAGCCGCGCCATCAGCCGCGCAGCAAAATCCTTAAACGAAGCAGTAGGCCCCCGGTCAAGCCTCATGACATAATCCGCATCAGAAACCCTCTCGACAGGCACCTCATAATCATAAGCCTCCTCACAGATCCTTCGAAGACTCCCCGAATCAACCCCCGGGCAAAGAACCTTCTCCAAGATCGCAAAAGCCACCTGCGCATAACTCATCCCCTTCATGCCCGCAATCTCATCAATCTCTATGTGCGGCATCGACCGTGGCATGTAAAGCCCCTTATCCGGCGCAATGCCCCGGAGCAGCGCATCCTCAAAAGAGACCTCCGGCGCCGAAAGATTAGTACTATAAAAAATCATTTCATCCATACAAAATCACACACAACAAATCAGGCATAATAAACTCATATGACTAAATAAATTTATATACTGGGCGCTTAATAGCGTCTTATATTTTTCTTTAGCTGAAACTCATTCACCAAAAACAACCTCATAATAATACTTCTGGTTAAACACAGGAAACCCTGTATTAAGCGCAGATTGCACAACATGCTCCTTTTTTTCAATGATTTCCCTGTAAAACTGTTTTTCACTCAACTGGAAAACCTGTATCTTTATGCCTGTAAGCGCCTCAGCGCTTTTTATTGCCTCACAGGTATCTGTTCTATTGTTATATACTTCCAAGATATCCATATCTGACTCATCCGTAAAAGTTCCCTTCGCAGTAGAGCCAAACACAACCATAAAAACCGGTTTCTTAACCAGACACTTAATATACTCGCTGAGTGCATTTTTTCTCAATAAAGGCAGCCCTTCAATCTTCTCATCATCAAACACAGGAAACACTTTAGGAACCTGGCTGCGCTTAACAGAAAACTTCTTCAGGTTCCCCTCCCTTTCAAACCTCAATATACTATCACTCAAAAGCCCATTCAGATGCCGGCTAACAGTACTCTCATTAAGCCCGACTCTCCGCGCAATATCTCTTAGGTGCAGAGCATGATTCTTATTCATATAAAACAATCTAAGAATCTTACATATCCCTGGTTTCATCAACCTTGTTTGCATAATTAAAACAATTGTTTCATACATCCAAACATTTATATATCTTACTGATATTTGCTACTCCTCTCATGAAATTAAAAGAATTCACAATTATCCTATTCATCTCCCTAAAAACAGGGAACCTTCCCTAAAATCAGGGAAAACTATAAATGCCTGCGCACCAATATACCCCCATGGAAAACATACTGGCAAAAAAAACCACCCTGCGCATACTCTCATTTCTCTTCAAAAACCCCAAAAAAGAATTCACAGAAACAGAACTGATAAAAAAAACCAGCCTGGGGAAAGGCGCAGCCTCAGATGCAATAACCCAACTCTTCAACACAGGCATAATCAGCATAAAACGCATTGGAAAAACAAAACTCATCTCCCTCAATACATTGAACCCCCTGGCATTCAGCCTGAGAAATCTTTTTGATTGGCAAAGATTCATATCCCTCCCAAAAAACAGGATATCATCAATCCTCCTATTCAAAACATATACCTATAACCACGCAAAAGCAATAGTACTATTCGGATCTTTGCAAGCCGGAACCTTCAATGAAAAAAGCGACATAGACCTCCTTGTAATCACAAGCCATGAAAAAGAAATCAACACTGCCCGCAAAATTATATTTGACTTAACCGGCGAAAGATTAAACATTCATCTTCTAAACTCTAAAAACACCCAAAAAGAATACCAAAAAAACAATATGATAACCAATGCCCTCCTGACCGGCAT
>JAFCBW010000187.1 GCA_017610525.1 Candidatus Nanohalarchaeota archaeon
GTCATTATCTTTACCTATGCTCTCTTCCCTTTGGCCCTGTCCTCCCAGGCAGGGTCATTATCTTTACCTATGCTCTCTTCCCTTTGGCCCTGTCCTCCCAGGCAGGGTCATTATTTTCATTACACATAACCCCTACCTCTAATGACGATAACTCTTGGAATCCTCCTGAACTCCACGAATATATATATTCCAGAACTCCTATAATTTAACTGCAAAACACTTAGAAGTGATTCAGAAATGCAGATAAGCTACACCTACGAGAACGTCAATTTACTGATAATATTAATCGGGTTAATCATCATCATCCACATCGTCACATTAAGAAAAATAGAAAAAAGAACAATAAAATTTGCAAACTATGAGACCCTTAAAAGAGTCATCGGCTATGAGATACTTCATAAAAACTACCTGCCCCTCGCACTCCGCCTCGCATCAATGTTTCTGATAATTGTCGGCATCTCGAACCTGACACTCACCATTATAGATACAGTTTCCGACACAGATTATATATTTGCAATAGATACCTCATCAAGTATGCTGACATCCGACAACGGAACCTTTGAGCCAAGCAGGCTCGAATCTGCGAAAGACTCAGCAATCCACCTTATGGGCAAAGTTCCTGGGAACACAAAGATAGGAATAGTCACATTTGCAGGCAAATCATACATAAAATCAGAACTGACCGACGACCACAAAGAGCTGAAACAATTACTCCACAAAATCACATTCGATCCCACCGCAGGCACCGCAATTGGAGATGCACTGATAACTTCGACTGGGCTGTTGGTAAACACCTCAAAGAAAAGAGTAGTGACATTAATAACAGACGGTCGCAACAACATAGGAGTAGACCTTGAAGAATCTCTAAAATATCTTATAACAAACAACATCACAGTCTATGCAATCGGCGTAGGTCTAAGAAACGACACCTCAAACATCACTCATGATTCTGAACTTCCATATCACCTGAAAGAAACAAACGCAACAACAGTAGAATTTCAGGAACTGAACGTAACCGAACTGAAAAACATCGCAAACCAGACCCATGGCGAGTATTTTTACGTAACAAACAAAGACGAACTGGACGCCGCTTTTGAAAGCGCGGTACTGGCAAAGGACACAACAAGAATACCTATTGTAAAATACGTACTGATTCTCGCTGCTCTCCTGCTATTGGTAGAATGGGGTCTTGGAGCAACCAAATACAAGACAATACCATGATTCAATAAGTTGATTTTCATGAAGAAAATAGACATCAAAGACAAAGAAATCCGGCAAAGCAAGCTCCAGATTCATCCTGAAATCAAAAATCTCATGCACGAGATAGATGTAAATGTCAAAAGATTAGTCGATGAAGTCAGATTTATCTTAAAATACCGGGTAATATTTCGTGGCCGCGGCATGGAATTCGAAGGATTAAGAGAATACACATCCTCAGACGATGCCTCAATGATTGACTGGAAAATTTCAAGAAGAGTATCCACATCAAAAAAAATAGACAACCTTTATGTCAGGGTCTACGAAGAAGAACGCGACCTGAACATATACGTCCTCCTCGACACATCAGAGACAATGGTCTTTGGCACACAGGACAAGCTAAAAACCGAATACGCTTCAGTAATTGCAGGAAGCCTGGTATATACAGCAATTGAAGTAGGCGACAAAGCAGGGATAGGAATGTTCAGTGACCGGATCCACAAGAACATACTGCCCTCAAAAGCATCAGACCAGTACTATAGGATTTTAAGAGAACTCAGCAACCAAAAAAATTATGGTGGCGGGTGCAATCTCTATTCTAGCCTAAAAACCGTATCTTCGTCACTTGATTCCCGAAGCGTATTATTCATAATATCCGACTTTATCGATGTCGGCGACGAATGGGAAGATCTCCTGAAAGCCACAGCATCAAAGTTCGAAGGAGTACTTGGTATAATGGTAAGGGACATAAGAGACAGTTTCATCCCGGATGACCTGGGAAACTTCAGGATGTCTGATCCCATCACAAAATCAGTCACAGACGTAAACCTTGACACAATCCGCGAAAAATACCGGCTGGAAGCAGAAAAACAGGAAAAGAATATAGAGCGAATATTCAAAGATGCCCATGGTGGTTTCATAAAATGCTACACCAATGAGTCATTCGTAAACCCGCTCGTAAAATGGTTCCCGCTCGTAAAATGGTTCAGCATGTGGGGTATAGGCAGGTAACCTGGCTTCACAAAACTGCCACAGAATGGAGAATTTCATCAATGATTGTATCAGTCTCCAATTCCACTGCCTTACCTTCATAATTCAGGATAATCCTGTGCCTCAGCACATTATGCGCAACCTCACGAACATCCTCCGGCAGCACATATGCCCTGTTCTCAAGAAAAGCATGCGCCTTTGCCGTAATAAGAAGTGCTATGGATGCCCTTGGCGATGCACCCCACTCAATATACTTGCCATACTTCATCCCATACTCCTTAGGATTCCTCGTTGCATTAATCAGCTCAACAATATAATGCTTGATTTCCGGCGCAAGATAAATCTCCTTCACAATAGACTGCATATCAAATATGTCCTGTGGAACCAACACTTCCTCAATATCATAGTTCTCGAACTTATTGATCATCGTATTATGGTCAACAATCATCCTCTCTTCTTCTTTTTTCGGATATTTGACCGAAATCTTGAACAGGAACCTGTCAATCTGCGCCTCTGGCAGCGGATAAACCCCCTGCTGCTCAAGAGGATTCTGCGTAGCCATCACAAAAAACGGAGGCGGAAGCGGGAAAGTTTCCTTTCCTATCGTGACGATCTTCTCCTGCATCACAGACAGCATCGCACTCTGCACCTTCGGCGGCGCCCTGTTAATCTCATCCGCAAGAACAAAATTAGCAAAAATCGGTCCCTTCATAGTATAGAACCCCTTCTCCGGGTCGTATGCAGAAATACCCAGTATGTCTGCCGGCAAAAGGTCAGGCGTAAACTGTATTCTCTGGAACTTCGTATCCTTGACTGTTTTGGCAATAGTCATGATAAGCAACGTCTTTGCAAGCCCCGGCGCACCCTCAAGCAATATATTCCCATTAGAGAGCATACACGTAAACACAGCATCAAGAACATTCTTCTGCCCGATAACCGCCTTGCCGATTTCCTTGTGTACACGATCTAATTTCTCATTATACTCAGCAATCCTGTCAGACATTATCTCTAATTCACGTTGGTCTATACAACTCACCCACAAACCCTATCCCTCTATACTAAACATGTACTGAAATCTCGAATCTACGGCACGCATTTAGCATAATGATGCGTAATCTCATGCTTCCAATATCTGATATATATTGAAATAACGAAACCATAAAACTTATTTTTACACTAAAGTATATAGCTAATTATTTATATATCCTCACTTATAAAAGTAATACAGACAAACTCGCATAAATTTAATTCAACATACAGTTTAACAGGCAGATACACCCTCCACAGAACACACAAATTGTGGTCATAATGACAATGGCGCAAACAAAGCAACGAACAATCACAGATCGGGATATTAGAAATAATAGTCTTATCTCTGAAAATAACCGCCACTCAGCAGATCTTCATAATTCACATGCAAACCAGATTCAAAAAAGCACATCTGCGCCAAAAAACAAACACAACCTATCCCACGCCGCAGGACATGGATATAACATACACTCAATCCCGGGAACACTCCACAGTAAAACAAAAGAAAAACACAGATCAGCACATGGCCACGCACAAGCAACCCACTCAAAAGAAAGAACCAGACAGCAGACATCCCATCCGCCCCAAACTAAAACCGCAACCCCCAAAAAAGGCAACCTCCATCCAAAATCAATAAAGAGCACATTAAAATCAGGCATTGTATCCAAACCCCTCTCAGAGCAGCTCAAAAGCAGACTCGAAACCAATCCGCATACCCCTGATCCTCAGCAAACAAAAACCGAACCCGTAGCGACAGAGCAACCCGTCATTTCTCCTTCACAACCAAAAGAAAAAGCCCCTAGCCTCTATGAGCAGCTCAAAAGCAAACTCAAAAGCAATCCGCACACCCCTGATCCTCAGCAAACAAAAACCGAACCCCCGCAGACAGAACAGCCGGTCATTTCCGTTCAGGAACCAAAAGAAAAAATACCTCTCTCTCAGGAAAACAAAGAACAACTGCACCGTCACCTAAACAAAATGGAATCAGACCTCCATGAGATGAATAAGACAGTAAGACCTGCCGAGATGCTCAAAAGTTTACACGAGCAGATAAGAGAATCACATGCTCTGCATACAGATGAAAAAGAAATAGAAACCGCCGCAGACAATTCAAAAGTAGTAAGAGAACTAAGAAAAAG
>JAFCBW010000188.1 GCA_017610525.1 Candidatus Nanohalarchaeota archaeon
ATTACACTTGGTTATGTTTTAAAATCCTCAGCTATGGCACTACGTTTGTTTGTTTTCTTAATGATTGTACCAGGATGAAAACCTATTCCCAAAACAGAATATACTTTTTGTTGCCTTGGTTCTGGTCGAGTACTCTTTCTTATGTGGATAACATCATTATTTTTGCATTGCATAGAAATTGTTACTCGATTTTGGCCTGCCAGCTGCTTCCTTAAATCAGACCAGCTACTGGTATTTCCAGTTTTTTTCAATTGATATCGGATGCTGTGGACAAGATGATAGGCAAGGACTGTGATGAAGAGGTGACCTGTTACACGTTTTGTGATTTGATGAAAAACCGGTCTCATACCAAGCTCAGATTTCAATGAACGAAAGACCGCTTCTAAATCTGTCAGCATAGTATATGTTTGCCAGAGTGTGTTCTCATCAAGTTCCATATGGGAGGTTCTAAGGCAATATACTCCGGGTAGACTGTCTTTTGTATCTGGAGTAACCTGGCGTTTCCAGGTAATTTTAACAGCATTGCCACTTTTTTCATCTTTATAGGTTTTTATGTTATAATGTTTTGCAGCTTTGGAATATTGCTGTTTCAACCGTCCTATTTTTTCCAGAACTTTGTCGTATTTTTTGAGACATCTTTTTTTATGCAAACCTGATTCAAGATTGTTTAAAGCTTCTTCAAAATTTGCTGTGAAGCGATCATTTATTGCTTTTTCTTTCTTTTCTCGTTTTGAAGAATGGCAATATAACAGGATTTCATTATTCTCAGGATCTAAAACTTTTTGCGCTTTTACGGTGTAGTCCTGATCTTGCTTAACTACAACTGCTTCTTGTTCATTAAATTGCCGATGATGTTTTTTGCTGACAACAATATAAGGGTAGTAGTGCTCTTTAAGCCATTTAATATTGTCTTCGGTGGCAATCCCTGCATCCATTACTATAGTAGCTTTTGGATGTTTAAATAAATCAGGGGAACCTTTTTGTTCCATGCCCTTAATCATTTTTTCCAATGTTACAGGCTCGCTTACATTACCCTTAAATACTTTACTGCATTTTGGGAACCCGCTGCTGTCAAGCATTAAGCCAAGAGTCACTAATGGACAATCAGTACGTTTTTCTTTGGAATGCCCACGTTTGCCAAGCTTGTTTGCAGCACCACTGCCTTCAAAATAAGTGTTTGTCAGGTCATAAAGAGTGATTGTTTCTTTAAAACCGAACAAATTTTTTTCTTGTAAGTATAGATGTTTTTCTATGGCTTCTTTATGCTTGAGAAGTTGATCGGAAATTGCATACATCTTGTACAGATTGCTTTTATTAAAATCATAATCAATAAGTTCGCCCAGTCCTGAAATATTTTGAAGCCAGTAATGGGTTGCCAACTCACTGCCGGGCTTACACATACGTCCAATTATTGTTCCCATAGCTGTTGCAAGCTGGGGACCATTAAATCCCAGTTTCTTAAGCTGTTTATCAAGTTCAAGAGATCTAAAGGCTTCCAGTGCAACATGTTCACAGCTCACACTGCGCGGTCTGAGCATTTCCAGGCTATCTATATCTATTTGCCTGTAATCTAATTGTTCATTTTTGCTTTTATGGTCAGTTCGAGATTGAATGATTTGAGCTGCATAATTTTGTGCAAGCTCCTCAATCGCTTGAGGTATTTTAACAATTTCAATCTGTCCATCCATCACATTCTGAATTCGAGACACCAGCTCTGGCCATTGTTCTCTTGGCAGATCAAAAGATGTACCAAGATTGAGTAATGTGCGTTGACGTACTTTTCTGCCAACACGCTCAGATCTGACCAGCCTGTAAGTATAGTATTGACCGCCATCTTTTCTACTTTTGATTGTTGTTCTTCTAATATACATGTGAGACATTATACAGGTACGTCAACGGGAAGTCAACAATTATATTATTTTATGGCACTACTTTGACCAATATCACATCGGTTATTTTTAAGTTACTGAAATTATTATGATTAAATTTTTGGAATCCTTAAAATCATCTGTATTTTGAACTTTTTTAGAAAAAAATCGAAAAGATGGGCTAAGGTAGAAAAATCCATGATGAGAGGCATTCAGAATAAAGATCCCTTTCCCTATGGAGATGCCTTATGCGTTCCCCTGGAGGAGGTTTCAACCTACAGGCAGACCAGTGGAACCACAGGTCAACCGGTCTATCAGCCTGATACATGGCAGGATTGGGAATGGTGGTCCGAATGCTGGTCTTTTGTCCTTTGGGCCCAAGGGTATCGCCCCAAAGATCGCGTATTTATCCCGTTT
>JAFCBW010000189.1 GCA_017610525.1 Candidatus Nanohalarchaeota archaeon
GTTGTGCTAAAGATTGCTACAGGCACAGTTCCTTGACTGCCCAGGTTAATACTGTTGGGTAAGGTGCCAGGTTTTATGTCGATTTCAACAGGTGTCGAAGGAATTACACTGGCTGTGAGTATCCCAAGGGGTATCTTGTAGAAGGGTCCCACTCTGTCATAGGTCATGGTGTTCGTGCCGCCGGGATTAAAGAAGCTCGTAACATCCCATGTGTTCGAACCTGAGTACTCGCCCTGGGGCGTGCCGGATTGAAGGCTATTGGTGTTAAATGTATAATTTCCATCTTTACTTGCCATGTGCACCACAGTAAGGCTTGCATCCTGTACTTGGCCAGATAGGCTTGCGGCAAAATCGGTGCTGCCGATGTAATCCTCTGGGGGATCCAGGAGATACTCGCCGTAGGAGGGGTCTGCATCATGGCCCTTGTTGACCCAGTAATATATTTTCTTGCCGCTGTTGTCATTGTATGCTACTATCAGCGTTATCAGCTTTATCCGTCCGTCGAAATCGCTGGTTATGTGGTCGGTATGCACGCTGGCAGTGTTACTACCCGCCTGCACAAGGCTTGTGACATCATACCACATTATGTAGTCGCTCGTAACCCTGTTCACGTGTTCGTTTACCATCTTATACGGTTCGTTGGTGCCGTGACCCAGGAAGTCGCTGTTGTCGTTCCCTCCAATACCTCCAGTAATTATATTATATATGTACACGAAAGAAACGTTCAGGGTCTCATTTCCCAGCACGTCGCCGTTGAAAGTTACGTTAGCCGTTCCCTGGTAATTGTTCTGCATGTGTCCGCAGTACACTGTGGTCATCAGCATTGCCCATTCTACGTTTTCAAAGCTTGGAAGCGTAAATGTATGGTCTATGGTTATGGGGTTATAATTGACCTGATCGCCATCAAAATGATAGCTGTCGTTAAACACTCCTCCGCTCACTACTCCTTCTTGAACGGTGGTGAGTGGTATTCCGCCACAGTAATTGTCGGCTGAGCACACACCTGCCGTTAAAAGAAAGATTGCTAATGCAATAATTATTTTATTCATATTTTATCCTCCATTGCAACAAGATATTACACATTATATTCTAAATATTTATAATATCGTAATACTTTGTGTTACAATTTTTTATATTTGCTAATCAACTTTGTTATATATATATTTTTCTATAAATTTCATTGAATAATACGGCTTCTTTTTGAAAAATAAGAGCTATATGGTTATAATTGTCATAATGATGAGGTTTGTAGATATCCCGGGTATTCCAAACCTGAACAATTTTTATTTTCCCCCATACACTAAAAAAATCGACATCGATAGATTATTTTACGAATTATTTCGTGGGAGGGAATCCCCACTAAGAAAATGTCAATTTCGCCATCAATGATGTATGTAGGAGGGAATTGCTGATGTGTTTAGGTACAGCTTGTTTTAAATATTCACTACACCCATCTTGCTGCCGCACCTGATGGGTACACATTGCAGCCACTAAGTGAAGTATATGAGGATGTAATGCAAATGATGTCATAGAGAAGATAGAATCCAACCACCACTGTCTACCAACCGGGGTTGAGGAGGTTTTTGCCAGAAAGTAAGAAAGAAACCACCCAACGTGACCCGTTACCAGAGGACTTCGGCTCGCTCGAAGAGTTGTTGGCATTCCGGGACACCCACAGCACTGCCTACTACGAAGACCTGGTGGAAGACGTGGATGTACATATAAATATCTGCTAAATATCTGCTCAAGCAAGGTATATCGTGCCGTGGCAGAAGACCTGCTTACTCAACTGCGAACTCATGCACGACTGCAGGAAGTGTCAACAGAGACACAGATAAACCTCTGGCTCTGAGAAATGGTGATGAAAGTGGCAGAGGGGAGTGCTTGGGTTATTCGATGGGCAAATATCAATAGTGCAGGGCAGGACGCAGATTCATGTATTGTCTTAGAGTACTTTTACATGTGCTGGAATAAGGATGTTGCTGAAGCGTAATTCTAAGCATTATCAACCTCAGCTTTGCGAAGATAAATTTAAAATGTTTAGTTTTTAACTATAGAAGAAGATGTAGTAAATATTGCGAAAAAATATAAAAGAAGGGAAAAAAGTCCCTTCTTGTTTTTTTGGTATTCTCACTACGGCACTATGCAAACCGAATCCGTGCCTTCGATACATTCTCCACAGTATGTAGTAGTGCCCAGCAGAGTAGCCTCCGTATCTCCGGAGGTGAGTTGCAGCTCCGCAGTAATGACATGTACC
>JAFCBW010000190.1 GCA_017610525.1 Candidatus Nanohalarchaeota archaeon
ATCATAGAGATCCTGCTGCTGTTTCTTAATTGATTTATATGAAACCAGGCTTTTCAATTTCGCAGCCTTACCCTTCTGCTCCATGAAAACCTTGGCAAATGACTTCTTCAGTTTGTCTTAGTAGAAATATACCTCCAAATATCACAAAAGTGATATTTATTTATAGTTCTTTATATATAATATCACTTTAGTGATGGACTCACATCACAAAAGTGATGAAAAACGAAAGGTTTAAATAATAAATGTTACTATTGAGTAGTATCTATCCCGCAAGACAAGTACAGGCATATACTGTCTGAGGTGTAAAACATGGCAAAACCAAACTTAAATGAAAAATGGATAACAGATCGAGAGATTAGCGAACCTGAAAACTATGGCGAACAGTTTCTAACAGCGATGTCAAAAGCACGTTATGGGGACATATCGCACTTATCAAAAGACGAAGTCGGAACTGTCCTGAAAATTGCAGGTCTGGCAGCCGCAGCAAGCATAGCAGTTGCAGGAGCACCGTATGCACAGAAAGTAGTAGACGATGCAGGAGAAAACATAGACCATATTTACAATG
Source organism: Candidatus Nanohalarchaeota archaeon (assembly GCA_017610525.1). Lineage (GTDB taxonomy): Archaea > EX4484-52 > EX4484-52 > EX4484-52 > B79-G9 > B79-G9. Next base: position 566 of record JAFCBW010000190.1, read on the forward strand.
AACTCACCAATTCAGGTTCTCTGGTAAAAGCAATGCCCGGATACATGCTTGCAGAGATGATGCTTGAAGACGCGATGAAAACAGGCAACACCGCAAATGCAGGTAAAGCAAAAACCACCACATCAAAAGGCACAGCAGACAGCGTAAAAAAAGCAGCCCCGCCGATTATTGGTACTCTGGCAGCAGCATCATCCGGATGTGTAGAGGATATAGAAGACGTCAAAAAGTATGTTAAAGACCCCGTTGACGAAATAAGTGTCTTTGTATACGAAGAGGGACTTAACAAGGTAGGGGATCCACAAGATGTAATAAACAACGAAGGATTATATGCCTTGGTAACAGAAGAATCCGGCGGCGATGAAAAATCAGGAATACCCATACTCAAACCAGTAAGAGAATATGTAATACAAACAGACTTGGATACAGAAGAGATAATAATTCATGATGCGCAAGGCAACCTTGTTGACAAAAGCGACATCCCGAAGAACTGGAAAGAGTTGATTGTCAAAGATAAATACGGCATGCCAATAGCAGATGCATTAGGACTCCTGCATATTGACGAAGTTGGAAATAACAAATACGAGATAAACGGACTTGCACAGGAAATGCAAGACCCCGACGGCGAACACATATGGAGAATGAATTACGACTTCAGAGACTATCCAGGCATTACAAGATTTAATGACAATATATTCAAGAACGGCGACGGCATAGACGATATGTTCGGCGGGTTTGTGAAAGGCGAAGATGGAAAAGCATTTGGAGTACTACTTGCAGATGAAGATGTATTCCGACTGTACGGCGGAAAGTTTGGCTTTAATGATGGCGAGCATGGCGCTGTACCAATCACCCAATCTATGTGCATGAAAGTACCTAATGAAGAGATGTACATACATATGTTTGACCTATCAGAATTACCGGAAGACACAGCACTCATAGAGTCTGCTTATCCTGCGAAGGATCACGACGATATTAAAGCGAAAAACAATGGTCTTGCCATATTAAGATTCAAAAAAGAAAAACTTTAGTACTGGCTATGCGGCCACTTGCCTTGCATATTCAATATTTTCTCACATAAGACAGACCCAGAACCAATAGCAATCGGCAATGCCACCATCGTAAGAGTACCGCCAGATAAAAGACTCACCCCAACAGAACCGGCTATCCCTCCCCAGAAACACCCAGTAGCCAGTTTATCATTGAACTGCGCCTTGTTCTCCCCGCAGTAATTCGGGCCAAAGCCACCGGCAGAATATCCACGCAAGCTCTTTTCATCATATTCAACAGTAATACAGGATTTACCATATTCCAATCGAGCATTATTCAAAAAATCCAAGGACCAGCTATTCTCACACACCGTAATCGTTTCATGCTCACCGGAATTCAGATTAGTCTTCTGGTTGATCGCGATTGGAAAAGTATCCTGATAATTGGAAAGACACACCGAAGCATCTTCATCCCCCAACCCGATACAATTACCTTCATCATCGCAAAAGTCAGATTGCAGACAATAATAATCCCCATCAGGATAGCCACCCCCCGTAAATTGTTTGTATTCCCACCCGGTTGGGTCATGATAACAATCCCTGTACTTAAGAATCAAACAATCATCATAATCAGTGGATGGATCATCCACACACCCGCTCTCATGCATGAAATCATATATGCACTGGCCAGCATCC
>JAFCBW010000191.1 GCA_017610525.1 Candidatus Nanohalarchaeota archaeon
AAATAGACAAATATCTCCAAAAACCAAGAGACGTTAATCTATCCGGGGAAATCGAAGATTTCCTGGATTTTCGAAATGTTCACAAATTACGAATTTCGAAAATTGGAAATTGGGTACCAATTTTCAAAATCCTAAAATTGCATGGCAATTTTAAGGATATGGCAAAGACATATCGTCTAAAAAGTTACGTCTTTGACCATACATGCGTACTTCTCCGGTAATCAGGAAAGCCTCAGTAATCGAGATTCTTGTGAAGAAAGACCCTCAATCACATGCCTTTGCAGTAATCGTGACAAACACAGGACCCTTTATATCTGCCTTTTTATTATTTGCTTCCATGTATTTTTTGCATGCCGCCGGTATTTTCAGGTTAAGCTTTCCAAGATTTTTGACCATTCCCGTGTATAGCTCATAGTCTGGTTCGCTGCCAGATTCAATATCTGATGCTGCCTTGTTTGCAATCGCATCTATGTATGTTATGCCGGTCTTCTCACCTGCGCTATCGTCCAGCGCATTGACTATATTATTATCCTTTACAAATATTTTGTTGAATGCTGCAGGCCCTATCAGCTTTTTGCCTTCTTCTCTCTCTGTCAACTCAATCTCTATTTCTTTTCCGTTGATTGCACCTTTCCACACGCTAACACTCACCGGCGCAATGTCATCTTTATGTGCCAGCGCAGCTTTCACAATTGCCTGTGCGATCTCTTTACCCTCATTGGTTTTTGGCTCATCAATATACTTAACATCATGCGCAATCTGCGCATCAGTCATAGTCTCCTCAGTGTAGAACTGCGGGAATATCATCTGCCTTATGTCTTTGTATCCTTCAAGGACCATTGCAAGGCGCTCGACACCGAAACCTACATTGAATACCGGGTATTTTATATTGAAATTCGCAAGCGATATCTGTGAATACATGCCCATGTCTGCGATTTCCAGCCATTCTCCGTTATGCATCACATATACTTCATCTTCTACTCTGTTTGCATAGTATTTTGAAGTTGCTTTCTTGGTCTCGAACTTAGTCTTTTTGAACCCGATTCTCTGGAATATTTTCTTGACTATCCTTCGCCCGGCTATCATATCAATATTCGGATCCATTATGACAATTGACGCGCTGTTATGGACGCGCAGATGCCCTGCATCCTCCTTTTGCTCATTGCGGTATCGCCTGCCGATTGAGAAAAGCGCAATAGGATACTCCTGCTTGTCCTGCATTGCAGAAAGGGTGTGGTACCATGTGCCTGTCATGTGGCTTCTGAATGTCTGTTTGGTAGGCACAGGAACAAGATTTTTTAGCTGGCTGAACAGGTCGATTATTGCCGTTGCCTGTTCTGTCTTTATATCCAGTTTTGTGACAAGCTCTTCAGTGAAGTCATCTCCCTCGATATTCCCTTTTTTATACTCGCGCAGTATATCCTGCAGTATGTCTATCTTGATGTCTTTTGCGATATTTCTGATTTTTCCAATCACAGTATCATCCAGCCCGATTTCAGGTCTGGGCAGTTTTGCGATATAGAATGCCCTGTCAAGTATTACTGCTGCTTCCGGCCCGTATTGGCGGTAGACATCTTCCTCAGGGATGATTGTCATGTTCTCTACTTCGTCAAAACCCATCTCAAGAAGAATGTTTCTCAGCATATTTACAGTATCGGGAAGTATATGCGCTTTACCCTGCTTTTTTTCGAATATGAATTTCTCTTTAGGAGGCTGCTCAAACTGTGCCGATGTCTCAAGCCACGTCTTTTCAAAGTCTTTTTTTGCCTGTTCCTTTACTTTTTTGATTTCGATTCGCATAAGTATTACTTACTCTATAATATATTTATAAATTGTTTGTTTTTAGCAGTTTCTGATGAGATTCATCGAAAAAGAGTTTCTAGAATTTGTGGGTACGCTTGAAGAGGTTCACGGCCTCTGATGCGCTCGTGATAAAAGCACGCATGTCTTCAGGATTTGTTCTTTTGCCGGATGTATAGACGATGATAGTGTTTTTATCTGTCTCAATGTTAATTGTGCCAGTCCTTTTTTCAAAATAGTGCAGGATATCGTGAGTGAACAGTTTCCTTATAGCGCCCTCATCCACCCCTTTCAGAAGATATCTTTTTGAGAAATCAGGATTGCTGTCAAAATCAATATCTTTGTAGCCGAGCATATCGCCTATCTTATGAAAGAATGATTCAGGGCCAAGTGAGAATTTAGCCATGCCCGTGTCATGGACTTGCGCACTGGCAACAGTTTGAGA
>JAFCBW010000059.1 GCA_017610525.1 Candidatus Nanohalarchaeota archaeon
AACATGCAAGTAATACAAAAGATACTTGTACAATTTCACACTTCAACAAATTAAAATGCAAGATGCTACAAATATAAGTTGCCACAGAGTTTGGACATCAAAAACCTTAGTTCACATCAGTCCAAACTTCAGGCAACACAGAGAGAGTTACACCATATCCCCACTATAATTACGCGATAACAAATCAATAGAGAATCATATCTCCAATATCACTGCATCATAATCCTTAGTTAGGACCCATACCACTACCCGGACATTTCCTAGTAGTTCCAAGCATCTCGAGGTCATTACACTTAAAGTCTTCAGAAGCACCACCAACAGTAGCACTGTAAGTTGGCCACTCGGCATCTGTAGGACCATCTTCACCTGGATGAGATATACACCACTGCGCAAACCACGATTCACACCGCGCCTGCATAGCAGCGACTGACTGTTGCCTATCTGTATTTCCACTAAACCTCGACAGCGACCCGCTCGTAACTGCAATAACTGCAAGCGCGACAACAATCAAAACAACAATCGCAATAATGACTCCAAGAGCCATCGTCATACCTTTTTTGTCTCGTCTCATAAACACATCCCTCACTTCAACATAATTATATAACAAATAACAAACAATTTATAATCACAATAGTATATAAAGATTTCGAAAAAAAACATAAAAGAGGTAGATAAAAATCAAAATAGACCCCCGCAGCGCATACACAGAAACCCACATAATACAGCTCCTAAGAACCCTCCACAAAAAACCAAAAGGCCGGACCGCACTCACAAAAGAATTAAGCCTTACAGAATCAACAATAAGAACAATGCTAAAATCCACGAACTCAAAAAATCTGACAAAACCAACAACACTAGGACAAACACTCACAAAAAAAGGAAAAGACATAGTAGACACAATAAACACACACATCTCATACCCAAAAGAATTCAACATCCGCACATTCACAAGACACAAAAACAACATAGCCTATCTCATAAAAAACCCGAAAAAAAGCATAACCACAGGCACCAAAGAGCGCGACAGCGCCGTAAAACTAGGTGCATCTGGCCTAATAGCCCTCATCCAAAAAAACAGCCTCGAACTCATAGGCACAGGCAAAACAAAAATAACCCCTCCCAAAATAATCAAAGAAACCCTAAAACCTGAGAAAAACAACATAATAATAATAACCTTCGCACCAAAAAAAAGCACATCAGAACTCGCGGGACTCGCCATATCCCTTGACCTGATAAAATACAGTATAATAGAGAGCTGATAAAATGGAAAAAGAGACAATCGAAAAATACATAGAAGCAGGAAAAATAGCCAAAAAAGCAATAGAACTATCGAAAAAGATAGTCAAACCAGATGCATCAATAATCGAAACCGCCCAAAAAATAGAATCAGAGATCACAAAAAACAACGGGCAAATCGCATTTCCCACAAACATATCAATAAACGACATCGCAGCCCACGACACCGCATTCCCAAACGACACCCGCACATTCAAAGACGACGACATCATAAAAATAGACATCGGCGTCCACATAGACGGCTACATCGCAGACACAGCAACAACAATCAGCTTCAACAACAACAAAGCAGACATGCTCAAAGCATCCAGAAAAGCCCTCGAAAACGCCATAAAAATCACCCGCCCCGGCACAAACATAGGAAGTATAGGAAAAACCATACAGGAAACCATAGAAAGCTACGGCTACAAACCCGTCTCAAACCTCAGCGGCCACTACCTCGGACAATACCTGATCCACACAGGCACAAGCATCCCAAACATCAAAACAGACACAGATGCAACCCTGAAAGAAGGCGACGCAATCGCAATCGAGCCATTCGCAACAGACGGCGCAGGCGCAATCAGGGACGGCTCAAGAGCAGCAATATATCGCTTCATCCAAAACAAGCCAGTAAGACTGCAGGCCGCAAGAAAACTGCTCACATTTGCCCAAAAAAACTACAGCACACTCCCCTTCGCCGCAAGATGGATAAAAGACCCGAAAGGATTCATGCTCGACGCAGCACTAAAACAACTGGTACAGGCAGGCGCCCTCCACGAATACCCTGTCCTGAAAGAGATAGGCGCAGGCACAGTAACACAGGCAGAACACACCATACTCATACAGGAAAAGCCGATCGTCACAACAGCATAACGCGCCTACAAACATATACGTAAAACAGCACAATTCAGAGAAATCACAACAGCATAAAACAAAAACATTAAAAACTATCTATAGATATACACACACATGCTGCAAAAAACCCACTCAACCCACCTGAAAATAACATGCGACGAATGCGGGCACCTAAACGAGATACCTCAAGCCCGCCTCTACGACGGATTCGAGGGAATATTCCAGTGCACAAAATGCAAACAGCCCCTCGACACACTCCACGAAATTCTCGACGAGTAAAAAACCTGATTCTCAAAAAAAACAACAACACAATTAAGCTTAATAAAATTAACTCCCAAACATTACTACATGGCAGACAAAACAAAAAACATACCAACAATCACCCGCGCAAAAACAAGCACCATAAAGCACAAAGGTCATGCACCACTCACCAGGTCAAGAAAAAAGAGAAAAACAACCCTGGTAATATGCATCGACAGGGACAATGACTACGGGGAAAAAGCAGGTATAGAAGGTCCGATAATCGGAAGAAAAGCAAACATAGCCGCCGCAAACAAGCTCGCCCTTGCCGACGCCGAAGACTCAGACGTAAACGCACTCTTCAAAGCAATCCAGACATACACAGAACTAAGAAAAAAAGACAAAGTCGAGATAGTGACACTCACAGGCGACAAGCGCGTCGGTATGGAATCCGACCACGAGATCACAAGACAGCTCGACATCGTACTCGAAAAATACCTCGTGGAAGAAGCAATACTCATCTCAGACGGCGCAGAAGACGAATATATCCTGCCGATACTTCGCACAAAAATAAAGATGATCTACCCGAAAAAAGTCATCATAAAACAAAGCCCGAGACTCGAAAGCACATACTACATGATATACGACTTCACAAAACAGGTCCTAAGCGACCCAAAAGCATCACGATTTTTCCTGGGCATCCCTGCCATTGCCCTGATCATCTACGCATGCCTAGGCGCAGCCGGCGGCCGCCTCATACTCGGCACAGTAGGCCTCTATCTCCTGATAAAAGGCTTCCACATGGAAAACACAGTAGAAAAGATAACAAAAGAATTCATAACCTCAGTAAGAATCAGAAAATCATCCTTCTTCATGTACCTTGTAGGCATGGTATTCCTCATCATCGGCGCCTTCAACGGCTACACGCAGGTAACATCAATAGAAGAACAAAACATCGCATACACAATAACCCGTTTCATCCACATATCAATCATACCCTTCTTCTTTTCAGCACTCTTCTTCGGCTGGGGAAACATCCTGGGCAGCAAAAAAAACAAGCTACCCCAATACATAACATATCTCTCGCTCACATTCTCAATAGCACTCATAACATTCACAACAACAAGCTACCTGCTGGACCCGAACACAAGCTACATGGATATCATATACTCTGTAATAATCGGCGGGGTGCTATTGACAATAAGCTCCATAATAGAGAACCTCGAGAAAAAAAGAAGAAGCAGACAAACAAAAAAACAACCCCCGCAAAAACCATGAACTTTGCAGGCATCAAGAACAAAAATCACAAATACCCTTGCGGTGGGAGGGTGCGGGCTCGAGGATGGAACATCAACGAGGAACCAAGGGGGAATAATTTTATATCAGAATTGTATAATAGAATTGCAAAAAAAAACAACAAATATAAAACTATCTCAAATAAGATATAGCAACATGGGCCGGTAGTCTAGTTGGTTATGACGTCGCCCTTACATCACGCAAAAAAGAACATACTAAATTCTTCAACTGCGCGAAAGAAAGGCGAAGGTCGCCAGTTCAAATCTGGCTCGGCCCACTATTATTAAAAAGCAAAAAACTAAAAAGAGGCGCGCACACAATGACAGGCACTAAAAAAACAGGCACAGAAACACTCAAGCGCGGATTCGCAAAGATGGTGAAATCCGGCGTAGTGATGGACGTAACAAATGCAGAGCAGGCAAAAATCGCAGAAGATGCCGGCGCAGTAGCAGTCATGGCACTCGAGCGCGTCCCGTCAGACATAAGATTACACGGTGGCGTAGCAAGAATGTCCCCCCCTGAAAAGATCACAGAAATCATAGAGACAGTCACAATACCGGTCATGGCAAAAGCAAGAATCGGCCACTTCGCAGAAGCGCAGATTCTGGAAGCACTAGGCGCAGACATGGTAGACGAATCAGAAGTACTTACACCTGCAGACGAAGAGCACCACATCGACAAGAAAAAATTCAGGATTCCATTCGTATGCGGATGCAGAAACCTCGGCGAAGCACTGCGCCGCATAAACGAAGGCGCAGCAATGATCCGAACAAAAGGCGAAGCAGGAACAGGAAACGTAGTCGAGGCAGTAAGGCACACAAGAAAGATAAACTCAGAAATCGCCCTGCTATCAGGCATAAGACACGACTCAAGCGAACTCTCAAAAAAAGCCAACGAGTACGGCGTCCCCCTGGCACTTGTAAAAGAAGTAGCAGAACAGGGAAGGCTCCCGACAGTAAACTTCGCAGCCGGAGGCATAGCAACAGTAGCAGACGCAGCACTCATGATGCAGCTCGGCGTTGACGGCATATTCGTAGGCTCAGGCATATTCAAATCATCCAAGCCGGAAAAGGTAGCAAAAGCAATAGTAGAAGCAACAAAAAACTACGACAAGCCCGAAATACTCGCGCAAATCTCAAAAGACCTCGGCGAAGCAATGGCCGGCATCGAGATATCCACCCTGAAACCCGAAGAGCGCCTCCAGGAACGATAATCTCAAAAACACACTCACTGCTCCATCCAACAAACACAAAACTAATTCCGCCCTAGCTTCTCACGTATCCTCTGCGTAGTTTCATCATCCACTTTTTCCATCGCACCCTCAACAGAAAGTACAAACTCCTGCGCCCCTTTAGCTTTCTCTATAAGCTTCTCATTGTTAACAGCACCAATAGCATAATATTGCACATCTACACGCGCACACTTGGCATCCAGAATATCTTTGTACATCATCGCATCAAGCACTCCTTCATCCACTAACAAATACTTCATCGCCGACAATGTGCAGTCATGTATCTCTGATTTTATCCCACACTTTTGAAACAATGCATACACTGCAAAGTATCTGGCATAATACGCTGTCGTCACAATCCACTCAATCTCGCCTCTCTCGATTGCCGCATCAAGCATATTAAGAGAACTCTTTGCTTTTTTGATATACACTTCACAAAGATTATCATTCGGCTCCTCAAGCTTGATACCTCTCCTCTGCTTCATGCACCATCGCACTTTTCCAGTCTCATCATCTGATTTCATCATAATGCCTCCAAAGAATATTCACGAACAGATGAGGATTATGCAACAGAACATGATTTTTAATAACCTCTTTTACAAGCGGGTCCTTCCTGCGCACAGCATCCTCAAAAAGATGCAGGCTCAACACCTTAACATTAATCGTCTTCCCATATATTTTTCCGATATCCCTTATCCTCAAAACACCAGCATCATCAATCTTCCCAACATAAAATAAATCTATATCTGAATCCTTTGTATAGTTTCCCTTTGCATACGACCCAAACAATATGATAGTTCCTTCAGGATTCATCCTGAACAATCCATCATTCACTTTCCTCATCAGCAATATTCTTTTGAGATGCTCTATAGTCACCTGCGCTTCCACCATCGACAGATACTCCCGCGCGATTATAGAATCCATATTCAAATAATATGCCTTAATCTTTCCGATACTTTTTGCTGTAAGCACTCTCTCCTTTTCAAGCTCTTTCAGATAAGGCAGAATAGTAGAATGGCTCCTGCCAACCAGAAGCGCAATCTCCCGTACATAGTATTGCCGCCTATAGTCTGCCCTGAAAAGTGCTACAATCTGCAAAGCCAAACGTGACGGTATTTCGACCATACGGACATTATCACGACCAAACTATTTAAACCTTTCTTCATATACAGCAAAAAATATAAACAATCATCAAACTATTACAACCCATGAAAATCGCAATCATTTCTCTCCAGGGCGCATTCACAGAACACGCCGACCTCCTCAAAAAAGCATCAAAACAACTAAACCTAAACTGCGCCATAACACTTGCAAAAACAAAAAAAGACCTTGACAGCGCAAAAGGCATAATCATCCCCGGCGGTGAATCAACCACAATCAACAAGCTCCTAAAAGAGACAGGACTGGACAAAGAGATCATACACTTGGCAAAAAAAGACATCCCTATTCTCGCCACCTGCGCAGGCATGATAATAATATCATCCTCAGGCGACGCCCAGTGCAAAAAAACAGGAAAACTCCTGGGCCTTATAGGCATGACAGTAAACCGCAACGCCTTCGGCACCCAGAAACACAGCTTCGAAAAAGAACTTGATGTGAAAGGTATTGGCAGGCTCAACGCAATCTTCATAAGGGCGCCGGCAGTGACGAAAATAGACGACCCCGATGCACAGATACTTACAAGAGTCGATGAAAAGATAGTAGCAGTGAAAAAGAAAAATATAATGGCGCTGGCCTTCCACCCTGAACTCACAGAGAACACATTGATTCACAAATGGTTTCTAAAGAGCGCAGCAAAAACACCGGATAACTGAACTTCAAAAAGCGCTGTGGAAACAAAACAAAAAAAACGCACACATAACCCACAATCCCCAACACCAAATCCACTGGTTTTCACACCAACACTTAAATAAATACAGTGACAATAAACAAACAAATCAAAATCATTCACAAAAAAATAATCTGTTAATCAATAACAACCCATGGAGGTAATAAAAATGAACAAACTGAAATTAGGAGTTCTATTAATAGTATGCCTATTGGCGATATCAGGACTTGCAATGGCGCAGGGACCAAAAGGAAATGATAATGTTAGAGTGATAGCACACACCACATCTTTTGTAGACAAAGTTGTCTTCAGGATAAAAGGTTGCGACATTATGCACGAACTGAATGACGCAACCGCACTAAAATGCCCTGCAGGAATAGCAAAGAAGCTGAATGTCAGGGAAGACAGGATATTTCAGATTGTAGATTTGGAAGCTGATCAACAGATACACGCCGATGATGTCTGGACACAGGGTA
>JAFCBW010000060.1 GCA_017610525.1 Candidatus Nanohalarchaeota archaeon
AAAAACCTACTCCCCAATCTCTTCCTTAACAATCTCAACAATCTTCTTATTCTCAATCTTTCCCTTGAGCGCACCCATGCACTTCCCGATAACCTGCTTCATCTGCGCACCCTTCTCTTTGCGAACAATCCCTGCAATCAGCACGCGCGCTTCATCCTCACCCATAACAAAAAGACCCTTGCTCTCAACAATCTCAGAAACAGAATCCTCAGAACCCGCAGCATACCTAAGGACAACAGGAATCACATCCTTCGTAATCTTCCCTGACTTGACAAGACCAAACAACTCAAGAAAACTCTCATCAGTGATATGCGCAACATCCACACTCTCACGCTTGCGCAAATCCGAAAGAACATTAACAAACACATTGCAGACAATCTTAGCATCCACCCCGCACTCAGACACGCACCTCTCAAAAATATCAAGATAATCAGAATTGACAATCTGCAAAGAAAGCTCACAGTTCAGCCCAAGCTCACGACAGAACCTCTCCTGCTTCTCATCCATAGTCTCAGGCAGCTCAATAGCATCAACCCTCTTCCTGTCAATAACAACATAAGGCACATCAGTCTCAGGATACATCCTGCTAGCCCCGGGCAGCGGCCTCATATACTCACTATCACCATTAGCAAGCGCCCTTCGCGTCTCCTCAGGCACACCCAAAAGCAATTGGTTCACCCGATCACAAACCGCACCAAGCGCCAAAAAAGACACATCCTTATCAGCCGCAACAACAACAATCATGTCCTTCTCCCCAGCCTTAAACCTATCCCGAAGCTTAGAAAACTCATCCACAAGCCCATAGCCCGCCAGATCCTCATCAGTATGAATAATCCCCTTCACATACGCGCGCACCCTCGCATAATTAGCAACCTCATTCCCAACAGTCCTGTGCTTATGCAGCCTCTTCTTGAAAAACCCCGAAAGCCCGGGAACCTTAACACCAAAAACATGTTTTCCGGACACAATCCTCGACTCAGACTTAGAAAACACATCAGTAACCTCCAAAACATCACAATCAACCTTACCAAACCCACTCCTGCGAAGCTCATCACGCAAATCAACAAGACCCTTCTGCCTCTCAACCTCAATCCTCACAAGCTCGGGAATCATGCGAAGATCCTGCGCACCCTTAACCTCAACCCGAGCACCATGGGCAATAGAGACATTCACATCCTGCCTGATAGTGCCAATACCCCTCTTCACCTTACCGGTACTCTTAAGAATCATACCAAGCTTCTGTGCAACCACGCGGCAATGCTCCGGCGACACAATATCAGTATCAGTACCAATCTCTACAAGCGGCACACCCAGCCGGTCAATCCTGTAATGAATAACATTCTCTTCCTCAAGGATCTTCGGCGAAGAATCCTCCTCAATACTCATATTAATAATCCCCACGCGCCCCTCATCAGTCTCAACAAACCCGTCATAGGAAATAAGCGCAGTCCTCTGAAAACCCGAAACGGCACTCCCGTCAACAACAGTCTTTCGCATCACATGCAGCTCATCAACAACCTTCATATTAAGCATAAGAGAAATCGTAAGCGCAATATCAAGCGCCTCCTCATTAATCCCACACGGCGGCTCATCATCAAGCTCCACAAGACACGCCGTCCCCGGATTATAATTATAGACAAAAGTTCTCCTCTTCACAGACTCATGCAAAGCAGCCCTGTCAACCTTGCCAAGCTCACCTGCAACAGCCCGAAGACTACGCGATACCTTAAAAGGAAAATCATCACTTCTTTCATTAGCGCAATGACAGAACAGCTTCTCAGCTGACGCAAGCTGCCTGTGAATCTCAATTCCGCACCTGAATCCAAGTTTCTTATAATCTAACTCCATAATTATCAACTCACCAGTACAAAAAACAATTACAAGATATAGTAACAACCGAAACCATATAAACTTTTTGGCTACCGCGCCGTTTCAACAGAAACCAAACAACCACACATCACAATCAGAAACATCCAAGAACCGCATCAACTCAATCTCTTCCTCTTCACTTTCTCAGGCTCAACAAGATAATTATCACTGGAAACTATAGACCTGCCAATCTTTTTCTCAGCATCAAGTCTCGCATTCCCTGCAACCTGACCGCCTTCCTGCGCAGCACTCCTGTTCTCTTCAAAACCCAAAGCATCCTTAGACCGGGTAATCTCAGTTGATACTTTCTCCCCAAGCATAGAAAAAATCAACTCTAAATCATCCATATGATTCCGCAGATTTTCTCTTTTAAGATTCTTATGCCCCTTATACTCCTCAACTGTTTTTCCAAAAGTTGCTCTGGATATTTCATTCGTAAGAATTGCATACTCAACATTCTGCTTCACCCCCCTGATCTTCCATTCGTCTGTAAGCTCCAACCGAATTGCAATCCCTCTAATTCTTTTTTCAATCCACGCATCAGAATATCCTTTTTGTTTGTAGATTTCGCGCATACGTTTCTGCGCAAGTTCTGGGTCTTCTATTTCCTGTATCCTCTCATAACCAACTTTAGCAAGCCAGCGCTTGAATGGTTCTGCTTTTTTGGATGGGATTGACTGGATTATCCTGAACATGGATTCAGTGTTTGCGCAATTGGTCATATAATACTTACCATCAGAGGATTGCAATTTCAGTTGTCGACAAATTGTCGATAACTCAGTTTCGCTTGACTCTAACTCTCTTTTCTTTAAGTGGTACCAATAATCTTTTGCATCAACACTATCTGTCAAGACCCCTATAACATCAACAACAGAAAAATACCACATACTATCATGCCATATCCTTCTTATCTTCTTTCCCTGAAATACTACGAGCGCATCCGTCGAATCCATCTTATTTCACCTTCTTGTGAGCTTTCTTTGTAAATATTATCTGATTATAAAGTGCCAAGGTTAATTTATATAAGTAATTGGTAGGACCTGCCGATAGAATACACACAAAACCAAGCACAAAAAGCCACAAAACAAATCAAAAAGAACAAACATCTCCAATCTCAACCTCAAACGCAGAAACTGGCACCTCAACACCGAAATTACACAAGACCTCAGGATGAATCTCCCCGACAAATCCAACACTCTTACCTGAAACAAACACTTCAGCGCACCGGCCATCAATATAAGTACTATTCCTAGCCTCCCGAAGCTCGCAATCAACCCCTATGCCAGAAAATATACCCAAAAGCAGCGCCTTAATCTCACTAAACTCAGAAGCCGCATCCGCAACAACACAGGACATACTCAAAACCTCAGCCACACGCGCCTCAGAAGACTCATCCGGCCTTACAACCTTCCCAACCTCAAAAAGCTTCTGCGGATACTCATACAAAGTATTTTCAGAAAGCACTTTTATCAACCCGGGAAGAATAGCATTTCTAAGCGCAGTATATTCAACATTAACTGCATTCGCAGCCAAAACAACATCCACATCCTTCTTACGCATAAACCGCACAAGATGCTCCTTATTCGAAAGATGATAACTCATGCACTCAAGCAATCCAAACCCGCACGCAACCTCAGACACCTTGCGCACAAACACAGTCTCACCTGCCTCCTCACCGACAGTAGAGATATTCGGAATCTCCTCTGAAAAATTCTCATATCCATAAGCAATCGCAACATCCTCAACAACATCCATAGGATGAAGAACATCAACCCTGTAAGCAGGAACAAGCGCACAGCCATTCTCAAAACCAATTCCCATCTTAGCAAGCAACCCCTTGACATCTGCAGAAGAAAGCTCAATCCCAAGAAGCTTATTGACATAACCAACATCAACCTTCATCTTTCGCGCACTTAAATCAGGACACTCAAACTTATCAGTCCCGTAATCCATCTGAAGAGAATAGATAGTCCCACCCATATCAGCAAGCGCAGTAAGCATAATATTAATAGCAACCTTAAGCGTATTCAGGTCAGTCCCCGTACACTCAACAAAAATATCCTGTGTCCCCTCAATAACCTTCCCGACATCATGCGAATTAATAATAGGCGGCATAGACATAATCACACCACCTGCATCAACAAAAACAGGATACTTCTTCCACCCGCGAACAAGATGCGCATACTCCCTGCCGGTCGGATGCTTCAAAAGAATATCATCACCACTCAACTCCTTCTCATACTCAAGCGGCCTAAACTTAACCTTCCCCTTATCATAAGCAGTAAAAGTCACAGGCAGCTTAATCTTATCAAGCGGGTAAAGCCCGATACCGCCCTTCTTCCTCTTACGGAGAAGCGTCACACCAAGCTTCTCCTGGAGCTGGATAATAGACCTCAGTTTCTCATCATCAAACTCAAGCCCGCGCACAATAGCGCAAATCCCGTAAGGCCACTCCTTGGGTAATCCTTTCACAACAACCGTCGACTTCTCACTCTTAACATCATACTCCCGAAATCCCTGCTTGATTCCCATAAAAGAAGAAAGCGCTCTCGAAAAACCCTCCTCAGAAAGCATATCCGGCCTGTTCGGAAAAATCTCAACCACAATCTCATTATCATCAATCTTCTCAAGATCAGTCCCAAGCATAGGTATCCTGTCGAGAAGCACCTCATCAGAAACCTTCTTACCAATAAGCTCCAAAACCTTCTTCTTATCAAGAGTTACAGTTGGCATCATATTCACCTTTTATCGCAGACAAAAACATGGTATCCAATATTTTCATCAGGCACTTCACACTTCACAATTTTAAACCCCGCTTCCTCCAGCATAGACTTAAGCTTTTGCGGAGTCTCAACATATTCCCCATCCCTGTAATAAACACCTTTCAATCCACCAAGAGCAATACTAACAGCATCAGGCCCGATATACTTCAAAGCATACTGCGCCTCATACCCCCATCTCTCCAAAATATGCTTCAACCGCTTCTCGCATCCAACATCCCCATCAATACCAATAGTAACATCCGCAAGCACAAATCGCCCGCCATCCTTAAGAGCACTGTGTATCCGCCTGAAAGCCGAAAGTTTCCCATCCTCACGAAGATGATGCAGGGCAAACGCAGACACAGCAAAATCAAAATCATTTTCAACCTCCATGGCATCAGCACTAGAATTCAAAAACGACACATTAGCGCCAATATCACAAGCCTTCTTTTTAGCAATCTTCATCATCTCAGAAGACACATCCACACCAACAATATCACATGGGACCTTGGCAAAAACACTAAAACTAAAATTACCAGTCCCTATACCAACATCCAGCACCTTCGCACCATCCTCTATATTAGCATTATCACCAACAATCTTTATTATCTTCTGATAAACCGGAAAATGAGGTAGATACTCATCATACTCCTTCGCCCACTTATCAAACCAATTTTCTACACTTCTTGCCATATTATCGCATCCAAAATCATCTAACCAGTCATCCACTGCCTCATCCCGCGAAGCTGCTTCACATCATTCTTATAAAGATCCCTAATATCCCGAATCTTATAATAATCCATAATAATCCTGTCAAAACCCGGCCCCCACGCAAGAACAGGCACATTCACACCCAAAAGCGGCTCAACAACCTCCGGCCGAAAAATACCGGCACCACCAAGCTCAACCCACGCCTTGCGCTCTGGATGATACACCTCAACCTCAATAGACATCTCAGTATAAGGAAAATAAGCCGGCCTGAACCGCGCCCTCTCAAACCCGAGCTTCCCGAAAAACTCCTTCAGGTACCCAAGAAGATGCCTGAAATTAGCATTCTCATCAACAACAATCCCCTCAACCTGGTTAAACTCAAAAAGATGCTTCCAGTCAAGCGCCTCATTACGAAAACATCTGCCGATCGCAAAATACTTACAAGGCCACGCATCCTTCTTAAGCACCGCAAGAGTCTGCGCAGAAAGAACCGTCGTATGCGTCCGAAGAACCACCTTTCGCGCCATCTCAGGACTCCACTTACACTGCCATCCCGTAGATCCGCAAACACCTTCTTCATGCGCCTTCTTAACACCAGCAACAATCTTATTCTCAGGCAGACTCCCGTCCTTCACATCCACAAAAAAAGTATCTTGGATATCCCTCGCAGGATGATCCTGTGGCACAAAAAGCGCATCAAAATTCCAAAAACCCGTCTGAATCATAGGTCCCGTCATCTCGCGAAACCCCATCTCAAGCCAGACCTTCCGTACATAATCCGTAGCCTGATTCACAAAATGCCTCTTGCCCGGGTGAATTTGCCGAACAGGCGCTAAAACATTATACTTCCTAAGCGAAACATCCCTCCACCCGCCTGACTTGATGAGTTGGGGCGTAAGCCTCGAAACCTGCTTTTTGACCTGGATGCAGCCCGCAAGCTCAACACCTTTAGGTGTCGCAACAACACTCCGGACAATCCGAAACGCAAAATCAACCAGCCTTCTCGACTTCAAAAGCTCAAGCTCCTGGCGCGTAACCTTCTTTGTAGTGACCGCCCTCTTCAAAAGCAACTCCTCAGGACTAAGCGACTTCAGCGCATCCTTCCCTTTGCGCGTAATCTTGATAATGACTCCCTTATCAGTCTTATCCATATCAATATATCCCTTTCTCTTCGCATACCCGATAGCAACATTTTTGCCATCAAACTTAACAAACTCAAGCTTAGCCTCAGGACCGATTCTTATGATCTCCTGCACAAGCTGCTTCTCAGGAAGCCCGTTTTTAAGCGCAACCTCACCCTCCTTAGTAAGCTTGACAATAAACGTCTCCTTCTCATTCACCTTGGCAAGCCCCTCCTTCTGAAGCGTAAGAGAAGCGCGTACAAGCGCAGACTGGTCAACATTAAGCGCAGCAGCGAGCACATCAACAATCTTTTCCTTTCCATCCTGCAAAGCCTTCAAAAGAACAACTTCATGACTCTGTAGATTTATCGCCATATTACCACGTAATAGACTATATGCGCATAGCTTTTTAAGTATTTTACCGGAGCATACAATACTTTGGCGCCATAAGATGACATTACAGTACAACGATTTGGATCGAAAGCCTACAAAGCTTGATCCTCATAACGCATTATAAACACCCAAAACGAAGTGAGAACCGCAGGCGTGGACGAAGAAATTCGAAACCCCTCCGTAAATCTATTGTCGCCACTGTTTCTTCTTATGAGTTTTTTAGACACCGAAAATAATTAGAAGTTCCTTTTACCTATATATTAAGTATGGTAGATGTTTTATCAAAAAAACAAAGAAGCTATAATATGTCCCGTATCCGGGGAAGAGATACAA
>JAFCBW010000192.1 GCA_017610525.1 Candidatus Nanohalarchaeota archaeon
TTACTGCATTTTCCTGGTATAGTTAAGGTCGTTACTAAATGGACAAATTTAACCAAAAACCAAGAGACCTTAATCTATCCGAGAAAATCGAAGATTTTCTGGATCCTAAAATTGCATAGCAATTTTAAGGATATGGAAAAGCCATTAGTCCAAATAGTTATGGCTTTTACGATACATTATATAAGATTTCTAAGAACAATAACATAATGCCGAAAGTACTTGCAATCGTTGGTATGCCTGGTAGCGGAAAGTCCGCAGTTTCAAGGCACATCAAAAAAACAGGATATGCTGTAGTTCGCCTTGGTGACCTTGTTGATGCAGAGATAGAGAAGCAGGATCTTCGATCCGGCGAGGACAGTGAGAGGCGCGTGCGCGAGAGTTTGCGTAAAGAACACGGCATGGATGTGTTTGCGCGCCTTAGCAAAGGCCGGATAGACAGTGCGATTGAAAAGCACGAAAACACGGGTGTTGTGATTGACGGGCTTTACAGTATGCAGGAATATGATTTCTTCAAAAAAGCGTATGGCGATGATTTGCAGGTTATTGCTATTTATGCTTCACCAAAAACAAGGCATGCGCGCCTTGCGTCAAGAAATGTGCGCGTTATCCCGCCCAGAAAGTCACTTGAGCGCGACTATGCAGAGATAAAGAACCTGAACAAGGGCGGCCCGATTGCGCTTGCAGATTACACAATAATCAATGAAGGGACAACCCGTGAGCTTTGCAGTGCAATTGATGCAGTTATTAGGAAGATCGAATAATAATGTGTTGTGAGAATATGGCGCACATTGATATCAATATAAAAGACGGCTTAAATTTTGATAAGATACTGAAATTTCGACCGTTCTTTTTCTTCTTTAATGACGAGCCCGTGCGCACTGTGTTGTTTCATGGCACTCCACTTGAGCTTAGGTTTAAGCAGAATATGTGGGACCTGCGGGTTGAATTGAGCAAAGATGTTAGCGAAGACTACAAGAAAGCTCTTGCACAGAGAATTGCATTTTGTTTTGGTGCAGATGAAACATTCAGTAGGTTTCATGTAATGTGCGAGAATGACGAGGTCTTGTCACAGTTTCTCGACAAGATAGAGGGCAACCGCCTGGTGTCTGCATTTAATGATTTTGAAGCGATTGTCTCTATTATATGCTCACAGAATGTGAGTTTTGCCCAGTATAAAGAAATGGTCAGAAAGCTGGTCCAAAAATACGGGTATCGTAATTCTTTTCCTGCCCCGCGTACTATAATTGAGAACGCGAGCAACCTTAAGGACTGCGGGGTTGGGTATCGGGATGTGTTCATACTTGAGGCTGCAAAGAAATTGATGCTAAAAAGCGCACTGACCGATGATGACCTGAATAGTATGCATGGCATAGGGCCGTATTCACGTGATATATTTCGCCTTTTCCAGAAAAGGGATTATTCTGCTTTCTATGTTGATACGCTGATAAAGAAGATTTTTCTTGAGGATTACGGTGCGAACCTCATATCAGACGCAGACGTGCGCGCATTCGCCCGGAAAAAGTTCGGTGAGTTTAGCGGGCTTGCAGAGATTTATTTGCAGAAGTTTTTGAATGATGTAGATGAAGATACTTCATAATGTATGTATCAAAACATCAAATATTCTTTTTTGCTTTCAAAAAATCAGTCAAAGCAGCTAAAACAAATATTGCCTGTAGTGCCATGAACAATAGATCTCCAATATAGATGCTGTAAACCTCAAGGCAGATTCCGCCAAGAATGTATAACTCGTCCTGGAACGTTCTTTTTTTGCGCAGCACTCCTGCGGATATTAACAGAAGGCCGAGTGCGCCGATTATCTGGAATATGTTGAACATACGTTGATTTTGGTGAAGTGTGTATATAGAGTTATCGCGGGCGTTTTAGCGTTAGGACAACTTCTGCAAGAAAAAATCGTGGAAGGCGATTATATGTGTCAAAATCATGAAACATCTATGCGACCCCGCCCTAAAGGACGGGGTTTGATTGGTTCGGTTTCAAGCTCTCCAACCGGTAACTCCGACCTGAAGGACGGAGTTTCAACGGTTGTAGATGACTAGAGAATTTTCGTACAGTAAACAACGAAAGAGACATTAAAAATATTAAATAGCTAATATCAATTAGAAACTATTATGAAAAAAAGATTTTGGGAGATTGATTTTTTAAGGGGAATTGCAATCATCATGATGGTGATGTTTCATTTCCTTTGGGACCTT
>JAFCBW010000061.1 GCA_017610525.1 Candidatus Nanohalarchaeota archaeon
CTTCTTTTGAAGCACCATGTTCATATCCCGGGGGTTTGGCATGGGATGGCAGACATCTATGGGTTGCCTCATTTGATAAAGGAACAATATATCAAATTGATATTAGTCCAACAGCGCCCTTAATATCACAAAACCTCCTGGCAATTCCACATGATGGCTCTGTTGAAATCAGATGGGATGCACCTGTTAAAAATGGCGGCTCTCCAATAACAGAATATAATATCTATCGCAGTACAACATCAGGAGAAGAGAAGCCGCTGCTTATGACAATTGGCAGCAAACTGAGCTATATTGACAAAAATGTTACCAATAACCAGGAATATAATTACGAGGTCAGTGCTGTAAATTCTGTTGGTGAAGGAAAAAAAACCAATAAGGCAATAGTAACTCCGACATCTGGTAAAATTACTCCCTCGAAACCTCTGAGACTTGAAGCAGATGAATTTGATAACTATGTCAGACTCAGATGGGATGCACCAAGTGATGATGGTGGTACTTCCATAATAAAATACCATATCTATCGAAGTACAGGCACAGGAATAAATAAAAATCTAGTGGGGATAGTCGGAGACGTACTGGCCTTTTATGATATGAACGTAACTTATAACCGGAAATATTACTACCAGATCAGTGCTGTAAATTATGCTGGTGAAGGAGATAAATCTAACGACGCACAAATAGAACTAAAAAAAAAGCCTATCAATTGGGTAGCTATAGCAACTCTGGTTGCTGCAATAATGACAATTACTGCGACATGTATCAGTTATTTCAACTCAAGAAGATCTAAATCAAAAGAGAAGGATTAGAAAAAAGTGGAACTATGGATAAATTATTAAAAAATATGAGTGAGATAATGAGAATTTATGGTACTTTTCGAGATTCAAAGAACCGTGAGCCAGTTAAACAAGCAAATATAAAGCTCAGTATCGAGGGAACTGAAATAGCTTCAGTATCTTCAGATGAGCAGGGTAGATATGAATATACGACTGAAGAGGAGTATATAGGGACGTGCAGGATTGAACCATGAAATTTAAAAAGTAAAACCGCACCTAGAACAATTCCCATGACCAATACATAACCAAAGGTCTCCTCTACACCCACACCCGTATCAATGCCAACACCACCAGAACCTTAGAAGCAGCCTCGTTTCTCTATGCCCGCATAAAAATTATGAGTGAAAAGGGGATGCTGTCAATCGAGGAACTGGACGAGCGTAAAAAGCAAGTGACACAGCGGCTGGCAAGGGATTTCGTAGAAAGCGGTATCGGGCTATTGTATTAAGACTCTGAGTGTGATAAGGACACAATCGAACATGAAGCCTGGATTGATTGTTTAAGCAGGCTGCCTGTCTGTAAGGCTGTCTGCTGCAAATTTCCTTTCACACTCTCCAAACTGGATGTGGAAGAAGGTCTCATCCGTTGGGAATTTGGCAGACCCAATCTGATCGCTCATGATAATGATGGTTACTGCGTTCATCTTGATCGTGAAACGTACAAGTGCACTGTATATGAATATCGCACTATACCATGCAGGGGATTTGGGTGCAAGGATAATGAAAAATGTCAGGTGTGGGTGGACTATGAGAAGAGGGTTGTTAATCATGAGTTGATGGAACGGATCAATGAAAGTAATGAGAAAATATATTCATTCTCAGAACTGAGATCAAAATCAAATAAAAGTACTTTATAGGATGAAACATAATATATTAAATATTGAGTTGGGGTGATAATACATGACAGAGCGAATTACGGTAAATTCCAAAAAACCGGTATCAATAAAGGAAAATCTGATTTCCCACAAACGAAAGACAGATTTTAGATCAAATAGTTCACTTGTTAATCGAATCTTGTATCTTCAAAGAACCATCGGCAACCAGGCTGTGCAGAGGCTGATAAAGTCAGGGGCCTTGCAGGCGAAGCTAAGGATAGGGCAGCCCGGGGATAAGTACGAGCAGGAGGCTGACCGGGTGGCGGAGCAGGTGATGCGAATGCCAGAGCCACAGGTGCAACAGCAGTCAGAAGAGGAAGAAGAAGAGACGATTCAAACAGAATTGAATGGCTCTATTCAGCGACTGCCGGAAGAGGAGGAAGAGGAGGAATGTGTTGCCCCCAAGGTCCAGGAAAAGCTTACCATGGGGTCCCCAGGTGATGTTTATGAGCAAGAGGCAGACCGGGTTGCAGAGGCAATATCTACCGAGGGGGGTCTATCAGATCTCTCAAATATGAATTCTATACAGCAAAAAATACTCTTATCATTAGATCCTAGTGAATTTGGGGGCTTTACTGAAAGAACCATAAACCCCATAGAATCGACGGATACAGTCGGATCTAAAAAACTCTCCGTTAATAGGAAACAGGAATTCCCTTCGCAGGGCAATGGTTCTGTCCCAGCCAGCATAGAGAGCCGGATACTCCAAAGTAAAGGAGGAGGAAATCCACTACCACAGCATATGCAGAACTATATGGCGATTCAAGCAGGATACGATTTTGGCAATGTAAGGGTAAAAGCTGATTCCGAAGCGGCCGAACTGAACAGTGCACTCGGAGCAAGGGCATTTACTAATGGGTCAGACATCTGGTTAGGAAAAGGTGAAAAAGCTACCGATGTCAAACTAATGGGGCATGAATTAACACATGTTGTACAGCAAGGAGCGGCAAATCGGATTCAATCCCAATCCAATGCCTTTAGCCAGCTCTTAGCTTCCAAAGGCTATATGCCAAATTTCATGCAAACGCTGACTAAAAATGCGAATGATAATAGTTCTCTTTTTCAGAAAGGAATTCTACAATTTATCAATAAGTATCCTTCAAGCCGGATGGATACTTTACAAGCACAATTACTTGACGGGGCAAAAAGCGATTCGATTAATCGAAGAGAGAGTGCACAGACACTGAGAGGGAGTATCCCAAGTTGCACTCCAAGTCCAAGTTCAAGTTCGTCATGTGCCTGTCATGTGAAGAGTGGACCCACGTATTCACCCTCAGGTCCACTTAAGGCAACAAAATCAGGTAGTAGAAAAACATCGCCTCTGTTTAATTTAGCTGCTGAGTTCGAAAATGATACTCCAAATGGTAAATGTCCTAATAGCTGCCAGGTTCGGCAATATATTAAGTGGAGTGAGTCGTTTCATAAACAGTGGGGAGGTCCACCTCACAGTGGTTTTTCTTCAAGTTCAACGTGGGATACCTGGTATGAGGATAGAAACAGTGCGAATAATATGCGATATGGCCATCGATCGGGTAAGTACAGTTTTGTGGGAGCCACTTGTTCGAATGAGTATAAAAAAGGATCCACCAGGGATATGGCCAACGGAGACAAATATTGCGGAACAGACCAACCTTCAGGCCCAAGTACTAATGTTGGCTGGTACAAATTTAAGTTGAAAGTAATCGATACAGACAACAGTAATGCTGTAAAGGCGACTAGCTCTGAACTCAGACTTAACTGGTGAAGGTGAAAAAATGTCTTTAGAATTGATTTTATATTTAAAGCAGGATTTTTCTGGACCACAAGGTGTAGGACACGTAATCTTCCTTAATCTAAATAATAAACCTTTACATATCTGGAGCACAGGCAATCAATGGGGTGACGATGCACTTTGGTTTGAATTATCTCGTCCACCTTTGAAAGCACGCATTGAACGCAAAATTCAGAATTATACTGTTAATGTCCCGTCAACTATACAATTGCCACCAGGAGGTAGTCATACTTGGCATTTTGACTTGAATGACGGTAGTTGGGAGAGCGATGTCCAATTTGACAAGATGCTTATTACTGGTTCAGAATTATCTGTTATATACGAAGCAGTTGATTCACCGGAAGCACGTACTCAAGGAGTGTTGATTGGCCGCTGGCAAAGCAAACCTGTCAAGTTGGAATAAAATTGACTATAATAATTATTTAATAGACTGGTTAAAAAAACAATATCCGAAAGTCAGATAAATCCTCAGAGACTCGATACCCGATTTTTGGTCAAACCTGGTTAATGTTATTGAAGGAGCTTTGAAGGAGCCTATTGCACCGGAAGCAATATTGCCATTAGCTTCATGTAAAGCAGTAGATAACGATGCGGATAAGGCGGTACATGTATCAGCAGCATTACTTGCTTTTGCTAAATGTTTACGAATTTTTGATGATTTGGTTGATCGGAATCGTTCGGGACAGTTATGGGAGGATATTGGACAGGAAATAGCCTGGAATTATGCTTCTGCAATATATACGCTTTGTTTCGAGATATTAAACAAATCCAAAATACCGGACAACCGTTTTTGTAAAATCAATCAATTGTTTATTGATTCATATTTTATTCTTGCTGGGGGTCAGGATAGAGACCTTGTAGGAGAGACTAGTACAATTGAAGATTATTGGCTTACAATAGATATGAAAACCGGATGTGCTTTTGCATTCGCTTGTGCGGCAGGTGCAATGGCAGGAACCGATAATCCTGAATATATTGAAAGTTGTCATACTTTCGGGCATCACCTAGGACTTACTATACAAATTTTCAATGATGTGGAATCAATCTGGCATGATGGACCAAAAAAATATCACCATTAATTTGAATGTAAGAATTTCTGAATTAGAAGGATAAATTTAAAATGACAAATGATAAGGTAGATCCCAATAATAGTTCGGATGAGCAAGCATCAATAAGAAAAGATTTTAATGCATGCTTTCGACATCAACATAAGATGAGCATGCAAACAAAACACGATATGATTGATGTGACAAGCAGACTTTTTGCCCTGTTTGAAGAGTTAATTGCCAGCGGACAAATTGATCTGAAGAGTTTTGAAGAACGTCGACTTCGTATTCAACAGAAGGAAGAACAGCGTGTTCAAAATAGTGCAATTGTATATGTTGAAAACACAGTTGATAAGTATAAATTAGAGGATTTACCGAAAATTAATTGTGAATCTCGGTTAGATCTGTGCAAGGCTCGTTGCTGTAAACTTGCCTTCGCTTTATCATTTCAAGACCTTGATGAGGGTGTTTTAAAATGGAATTATTCACAACCTTACCAGATCAGTCAAAAAGAAAATGGTTATTGTATTCACCATGGCGGGGATGGCAAATGTTGTCTTGTTTATAAAAACAGGCCGGCAACCTGCAGAAATTACGATTGCCGGAACGACAAGAGAATATGGGTTGATTTTGAAAAACGCATTGTTGCACCGGAAAAGGAACTTGAAATGGTAAAATTGCCTTCTAACAAGAACTAAAAAAAAACAACCTTCTGAAAGGTTAATCATCATAGCGAATATAGGTTTTTCCGCTCCAACCCCTAATGCACTTAACAAACATATAGTTCGTATAACAATAAAAAAGTAGGAAGATATTTTAATGGAATGGCTAAAATCGCTTTACCCGGCAGTAAGAGAAACTATTAATAATTCAATCCCTGATTATTGGCCAGGTTTGGCGGGGGTTATGGAACAATTAGTCCAAGAACCTTCTTTTCCTGAAGCTGCATTGACTATCGCGTCCTGCAAAGCTGTCGGAGGTGACCCTGAAGAAGCAGTCGCTGTATCTGCAGCACTTATAACGCTTGGTTTTAGTGTGCGAATATTTGATGATCTCTTTGATCGTGATAAAGAAGGGCTATGGGAAATTATTGAGCCTGAACGTACCTGGAACTATGCTTCTACAGTACAGAATATTTCATATGCAATAATTAGCAAAAGCACAATTAGAAATGATTTAAAGCATAGAATCAATCAATGTATAATAGATGCTTTCTTCGCTATTGCAGCAGGGCAGGATAGAGATATCGCCGGTATAACACATTCAGAAGAGGAATATTGGTTAACTGTGGAACTAAAATCTGCATATATATATGCAACGGCATGTGAAACTGGAGCAATAGTAGGAACAGAAAATCAAGCGTATATAAATTCTTGCCGGGCTTTCGGTCGTCACGTGGGACGATCAATGCAAATCCTTAATGACATGGAGTCGATCTGGTGCTCGAAGGGTAAAAGCGATCTGGAACTTAATAAGATTACACTTCCAGTACTCTATGGACTCTCGGTGAATCATCCGGCTAAAGACGAGCTTGAAGACATTGTAAATTCAGGTAGGATAGCTGATAAAAGCGTGAGAATTATCGAAATATTAAACAGTATTGATACAAGAAAATTTCTGTATTGGGCTGCCCTGAAGGAACGTGAACTTGCTCTGGAAGCGCTGAGTTGTTGTCCTGATCCTGAAGGTAAAGAAGCACTTGAATCCTACATAACGGGTATGTTTGGGGATATAGATACCTTACTATCAGATTCGAGTGGTTGAGTCTTGAAAGCAAGCAAGAGATAATGATATTCCATTCTGATAGATAAGGAGACGAGTCTGTAAAATACCAATTCTCTAATTCTTCACCTGATACAGGCGTAGAGCAGTTTGCCCAGATGTCATGTAGCAGATACTGGATAGAGCGTGCATTCGAGGATGGAAAAGGGATAGCTGTGTCTTCCCAGATTACCAAGTCCGTGGTTGGACCGGATGGCACCACCATATGGCGCTATCTCTGCTTGCAATGCTCGTTCTATTGATGCGGGTCATGGATTTTGGTAAAATGGCAGAATTATTGACAGTTCAGGATGTGAAAGAGATCCTTGAAGTAATGCTGCCAAAAATGGTGATTACGGAAAAGGAAATCCTGGGAATCATCGAAGAAAAGCATAAGGCGCGATATTCAGCAAGAATGTCGCATCATTATAGAAATGGGTAACTGGGCAATACCTGCGGGTAATGCAAAGCGCAAGTGTAATTTCGTAAGCGTCAGAAACGTTTGTTTCAGCTGTAGCTTATTGTGTAAGTTTCGGTGAATGGGGGATTGCAGTGTTCGGATACAGAAAATATTCCGTCAACGGTTAGTTATGGGTGTGATATACACTTAAAAAAGTGTAGTGTTGGAAATGAACGAATCGATTGCAGTTACAAAAGAGGCGTATGCGAAAAAGAGATTTTCATCTACAAGGAGCGATAAAAACATCACCCGAGACAAGGGTGCCCCCATATCGCGCAAACATCGCACATAACATATCCGAGGGAGCAAACATGTCGAATACGTTGATGTCGACATCCTGCCAGCGCTGCCTGAAACGATGACTGTATGAGAGCGCCGCCCGTTCTCTCATGCGATCCCCGATTCCCGGCAGATCATAAAAAGTTACCCATACCACACTGCACCCCTGCTGACAGTAAAACCGCGCAATCTCGATGGCATTCGACATAGAATGCAAAAAAACCAGTGTCGCATACGTCGCTATCGGTGGGGGCGCCAAATGCTTTGCGCAACCACAGTCCCTTCTGGATATGCTCGAGACGCTCTCGTTACGATCAGCGTCAAAGCCTGCTGCAGCGCATCCTTGTACTATGGCTGTTTGATGGAAGGCGTGGTTCGCACCCCCGGGGAGCGGTCTCGATGCGGTCGCATGTGGGCTTTGGCAAGACCGGATCGGTGGCGGATGATGTTGATGCATGGACGCGGGGTTGTCGTATGAGATCGCTGGTTCTGACGATTGCGCTATTCATTGGTGGTCGGAGGCATGCGGCCTCTGGCAGAATCTGAGCGTGCCTATTTTGAGCCGAGGTTTGGAGCTGATTTTAATCAGGTAAAGGTGCATACGGGTGTGCATGTGGCTTAGTCTGCACGGGCGGTAAACGCACAGGCTTT
>JAFCBW010000062.1 GCA_017610525.1 Candidatus Nanohalarchaeota archaeon
CAAGAGAGGCAATTTTGACATTGTCATACCTCTACTTCAAGTTGTTGCAGACTTAAGAATTTTGTTTTAGTTTCTTCTGGTTTTTTCATAGTTAGGTATAAAGATATTGCTTCTTTTGTTCTTTTGAGCAATTCATCGTATGTTTTTGCCTGTGTGTGACATCCGGGAAGCTCGATTACTTCTGAGATTAAATAACCATCTTCTCCCTGTTCTACTAATATTGTAAATTTTTCCATCATAAGTTTACATATTATTTGAGATTTTATATAATTTTCGACGAAATGGAGTCTGAAAGCTTTTTATTTCAGGATGCATGTTGTTTTTTGGCTGTTTTTGTGTTTCATTCTGATTGGGCAGTTTGTTTTGATCTGCTTTTTTGAGTGGGTTTCGAATGTCAGGGCGCTCAGGCAGGTGTTGAATGTGATTATTAGTCCGGTTTGGGTTTCGTTGATGGTGTAGTTTATGGTGTTCAGGTGGG
The DNA here is from genome assembly GCA_017610525.1 of Candidatus Nanohalarchaeota archaeon. GTDB lineage: Archaea > EX4484-52 > EX4484-52 > EX4484-52 > B79-G9 > B79-G9. The sequence goes on from JAFCBW010000062.1 coordinate 479, forward strand.
ATTTCCAGATTGCGTAGTCTTTCATTGTGGTTTTCCAATAGTTTCTTTTGTTTATTTCGTCAAAGAAAGAGTTTAGGCATTCTTTGCTTTGGTTGTGTGCTAATATTTTTTCATAATCGAAAAAATGGGATAGTATCACTATTGGCTTTCCTGATGCTGTCCAGTTGTCTATGACTGTGAATAGTTGCTGTTGTTTGCTGTCCTTAAGGGTTTTGTTGGAAGTTGTGAGGTTGCAGATGTTGCCTGTCAGGTCCAGCCAGATATATGGTATGAGGTAATCTGTCTGGTTGGGGGGTACGTGAAATGAGGAATCATAGACATAGAGAGTTTTTAGGAGGGGTATGTGTTTTTCTTTCAGGGAGAAACAGGGGGCGCGATGGCCGTACACAATGTATCCTTGTTTTTCGAGGATATGTTTGCCTTCTGTGAGGCGGTCTTCTATTTCTTTGTCGGTCAGGTTTATGAATTCTCTATGTGAATTGTCTTTTGGGTTTATGTGGTCGTAGCCGTGTTGCGCGATTTCGATGTCTTTTGAGAAGTTGTAGGGGCGCAGGTATGCGGGGATGGCGAAGAAGGTTGTTGGGATGCTTTTGTTTTCCAGATATTCTACTATTTTGCCTGTGAGTCTTACCTGTGCGGCGATGTTCAGTGAGAGGTCGTCTATTGTCAGGATGAATGCGTTGACTGTGTTGTTTGGTGTGTGTTTTATGGTTATTTCGGGGGTGATTTGCCGGGTGATTAAAGCGGTTGGTGTTGGGGGGTTATTTATGGCTAAAAGGAGTATTAGTGATAAGATGAGTGTTGTGAAGAGTATTGAGTATTTTTTTGTCATGTGCGATAACCCCTGTTGTCTTTCTGAAGGATCATGAAAATTTTGGTATGTTGAGGTATTTTCAAGCTTTTCATTGTCTGGATATGCTTTATGATACAATGAAAATTAGTAACTACTCAGCCTATAGAAACCCACAACGTGCGAAGCTATCAAGATAAATATACCTATCCTGTTCAAAAACAGCTAAAATATAAAATCAATATCTAATGACTGTATTGTGATTATTGCAAGATTTCATCAGAGAATTTTACCCAATATTCTCTTTTTGGAAAACACTATGCGCAGGGTATTTCATTTGTTTAGGAGACTCCTGAGTAGTTACGAAAATTATATGATTGATGTTGGATTATCAATAAATAGTTTGCTGTCAAATAGATATGTTGAGGTGGTTTATATGGTGAAGGTTTACAGGTGCAAGATCTGCGGTGAGGGATATATTGGTGATTCTTCTCCTACACATTGCCCGTTTTGCGGGGCGCATGAGGAGTATATTGTGAGTGCTGATAAATGGAGTTGGCCAGAGATTGAACTTACGGAGGTTTCGAGGAAGAATCTTGCTCTGGCTCTTGAGCTTGAGGTTTCGAATTCGGAGTTTTATTTTTGCGCTGCAAGGAAGGCTTCTAATGAGGCGGACCAGGTTATGTTTAAGAGGCTTGCGAAGGTTGAGAGGGAGCATGCAGACACGATTGTTAAGCTTTTGAAGAGCGGGGGGCATGAGATTCATAAGGATAAGGAGATGTGCAGTGATGAGGATGCGGATAACCTAGCAGAGTCTAATGAGCGGGAGACGCGGGCGATTGCGCATTACAGTAAGTTTCTAAGTGAGGCGACTGAGGAGCGCGTGCGCGAGGTGTTTTCTGCGATTATTGATATTGAGAAGGATCATCTGGATTTGAGTGAGGGAAGGTTCTAGGGATTGCGGAATATTCATATGTTGCAGAAACAGAGGTCAAGAGGATTTCAAACACCGTCTTTCAGCCTGCTTTTTGCATTCTTTTTGTTTCTTTCGCAGATCATAAATTTCTTTTTCTTCTTTGGTCTCGAAGGATGGCTGTATTACCGGGATGGATTTTCCGTTCTTGTCAATATTGACAAAGGTGAAATAGGCATTCTCTATTATCTTTCTTTTATCTGATGTGACGTTTACGCAGACTTCGATTGAGGTATTGCCGATGAGAGTTATGTGTGCGGATATTTTTACGATATCGCCGACATTTAATGGTGAGCGGAATACAACATTATCAACAGATAGGGTCACGACGTCGTTACCAGCGTATTTACGCGCTGCGATGAATGCGGTACTGTCCATCCAGGAGAGCAGTGTGCCTCCGAATATCGTGTTATAATGGTTCGTGTCGTTCGGAAGGACTATCTTTTCGCTTACCGCGGTTCCTAATGAGATGTTCCTTAACATAGAAGTATAAATAGAAGTATGAATATTAAATAAATATTGAGAAGATATGCATTTTATTGGCTATAGTGAAGGTATTAATAATTTGAGTTGAGGGAATAATATGCCGCTTACACCTTTTCATCTTGGGCCTGCGCTTTTTATTGGGCTGATCTTGTTCAGGTATGTTAATCTGCCTAGTTTTCTGGCTGCGAATGTCATTGTTGATCTGGAGCCGTTTTTTGTTTTGCTTTTCGGGCTTGATTATCCTCTGCATGGGTTTTTTCATTCTTTTTTGGGGGGTTCTTTGGTTGCTCTTGCGCTTTTTTTGGTGATATGGAAGATGAATGAGCCTGTCCAGAAGGTTATGGATTTTTTCGGGCTTAGGCAGGATACGGATGTCAGGAGTGTTGGTATTGGGTGTTTTTTTGGAGTGTATTTTCATATTCTTCTTGACTGTTTTTTGTATACGGACATTATGCCGTTTTATCCGTCTGGTTTTAATCCGGTTTACGGGTGGTTTTCGGGGCATGAGGTGTATTTGTTCTGTGTTGTGTCGTTTGTTCTTGGGGTTCTTTGGTGTGGGTATAAAGTGGCTTTGAAGAAGTTTTAGGTCTTTTTTTTGAAGAAGAGCCAGTTGTTTTTTGAGGTTGACCCTTTGAAATGGGTTTTTATCAGGGCGTATGTGCCGTTGAGTTTTTTTGCGTGTATGTCTATTATCAATTTGTCTGTGTCTGATTCTATCAGAGTGAATGTGCCTTTGTCCCAGATTTTTACTTCGCCTGCGCCGTAGCTGCCTTCCGGTATTGTGCCCTCAAATGTTGCGTATTCTATCGGGTGGTCTTGTGTCTGGACTGCGAGGCGCTTTATGCCTATTTCGGTTGGAGGCTCTTTTGGGAGTGCCCAGCTTTTCAGGGTGTTGTCTATTTCGAGGCGCAGGTCCCAGTGCAGGGACTTTGCGTTGTGTTGTTGGATTACGTAGATTGGTTCTTGCGCATTTTGGTGTTGTTTTTGTTGCATGAGTAGTTTATGTGTTTTTATTTTTTAATAGATATATGATATGTTAGGTGCTTTGATGGATAAGGTTCAGTGCGAGTATATTTCTGCAATTGATGAGTATCTTATGGGTATTTTGAAAGTTATAGAGACGCATATGTCATGGGTGTTTTTGGGTAAACATGAGGCTGTTAAGGTGTTTAAGCCTGTTGATCTTTTTTTTGTGGATATGAGGCCTCTTTTGAAAAGGAAAGTTTCTTGTGTGAAGACTGCGCAGATTGATGGAGTGTATTCTCCGGATCTTAATACGCGGGTTGCTACTGTTGTTTTGTTGGATGGGAAGTATTCGGTTGCCTGCGGGGTGGTTGATGAATGCGGGGGATGCGAGGTCAGGGATTATGTGATTGTTATGAGGCGGTTTGGGGCGCAAAGTGAGTTGCGTGAGTTTTATGTGCGTGGGGAGTTTCGATGTGAGTATGGTGCGCAGATAGGGGAGATTCTTGCTGGTGCGCATAAAAGGGCGAAGAGGAGTGATGAGATTTCGAGGATTGGTTTTTGCGCGATTCAGGGTAATTTTGATGAGGCGTTTGGAATTACGAAGAAGTATATCGGGGCCACTATTAGTGAGGATGATTATAATTGTATTTTCAGGTGTTATCGCAGGTTTGTTGAATCTATGAAGGGATTCCTGGTGAGTAGAAGGGATTCGGGGTTTATAAGGCAGTGTCACGGGGATGCGCATTCAGGGAATATGTTTGTTGAAGACGAGAAGGTTAATATTTTTGACTGTATCGGGTTTAAGGATGAGTTCAGTTATATGGATGTTGTTTCAGATGTTGCGTTTGCGTGTATGGATGCTGTCTTTTATGGGCGCAGTGATGTTTGTGATATTATCCGGGATACGTATGTGGAGAGGACAAAGGATTACGAGGGGGTTGAGAAACTTCTTGATTTCTATATTGCGTACAGGGCGTTTGTGAGGGGTGAGGTGACTACGATGGCTGCGCTTGGGTGGAGGGGATATGAGAAAGAGAAGCTGCTTTTGCGGGCGCGGAAGTATTTTGGGATAGCGAGGGAGTATGCGCTGAAGTGCGGCAGTCCAAAAGTGTTTCTTGTTGTCGGGTATGTGGCTGCGGGTAAGAGTACTGTTGCAGATGAGCTTTGTAATGTTACAGGGGGTTGTATTTTGCGTACGGATGATGTGCGCAGGGAGATTTTTCCGCTTGTGTTTGATTATGGTGGAGAGGGTGTGGTGCCTGCTGATATGATAAGGGAGTGGATTGATGCGAATGATAAGGATAAGATTGATTTTCAGCAAGTGTTGAATCCGATGATGGAATCAAAGGATGATGAGTGTAGGGAGATTGTTCGCGAGCACAGGCATAAAATCTGTGTGCAGAGGGATAAGGTCTATGATGCGTGTTTTGGGCGGCTGGATGAATGTCTTTTGCGCGGTGAGGATGTTATTTTTGATGCCACGTTTTCCAGGAGGGAGATGCGCATGAGGGTGTATGATGTTTTGCGCAGGCGTGGAGTGGACAAGGTTTATGTTGTGCAGGTGGTGTGCGGCGTGGATGCGGTCAAAGTGCGGCTTTCGGAAAGGGCTGGAGGGGTTTCTAATGCGCGGCAGGTTGAGATTTATAATATTGTTAGAAGGGAGTTTGATGAGAGCAGGATTGATGAGGATAAGCCGGAAGGTATTGGTGTCAGGAGGGTTGTGTATCATTCGGATACGGGGGAGATGGTGGTGTCTGGGGAGCGCGATGATACTTTGGATATGATTGTGAATGAGGTTGTTATTGGGACTTTGTGACGGCAAAAACTCTTGCAAAAAAGTGAATGATTCCGATAAACGGGCGTCATTTGATGTTTTGGATGATATGGTTTTATTTTTACGTCTCTTTATGTTAAGTAGGAGTGGTATAAATGGCTAAAACGGATTATCTTTTGTTGAGTGTTCTTGTAGTTTCGATATTGAGCACTGGTATCTATCATCAATTAAGCCAATTGACATACGCATATCCAGGTCATCATGATGCAGCAGGAGTAACTCATATATTATTTAACAGTTCTCCCACTTCATGGTATCGGGTCGGTGCATTTGACATAAACTACGAATACTATTATCTTAATTGTCCCTGGGACGGTAAAGCCATATGCTATGACAACTTTGAAGAGGACATGGATCAATTCGCAAAAGCCGGCGGCTCAGAGGAAACATTGATTTTAGGTGGTAACGGCCAGGGCTGGTTTGATGCGAATGGCAATACAGAATTTTCAGTAGGCTTCTGGAAAATACCGGAGTGGACTAAGCGATACAATGATGAGCATGGAACAGACATAAAAGTATGCTGGCGAAGATTTGGCTCTGCGATAACCGCAGATTACTCCAATCCCAAAGTCAGGGCAAACATGATAAGAGATTCATTATATGCAGTATCGGGTGACAATGGTAATTTTGTACCTTATGACTGCATCTTTGAAGACACAGAACCCTTAATAAACGGCGACGAGGGTTTTTTGACTTTTCTCGAAGAGCAACGCAGTAGTTTAGGGGATATAAAAGTAGGTGTAGTAACATATGGCATAATGGAGGGAGATCACGAGTACGATTGGAACATGAATGTCCAGTATGTAAGTGATATAGCAGATAGATGTGATTACACAATTCCGATGATATACTACTCAAACGGCTTCAACACGGACATAACAAAATTTGTGAACTGGTACCGTGAACAGATGAGATTGCACTATAAAGCGATAGGCAACACACAGGACAGGGAAATATTATGGGGCATAGCAAACATTCCATGGGAGGCAGGCCATAACCCAAACATAGAGAATGTCCCGGTAACGACATATGCTATTCAGGGCAGTAACACAGGTGAATTGGGCGGCCTTTTTATATTCGCGCATGGCCAATGGTACGATGAGGGAGACTATGACTGGATGAACCAGAAAGGATCATACGAGCGCAATGAGAGTATTAAGATAAGTGCACGGATAGAAGGAACTGTAACTAATGCATATGTAAGCATATTGGATTCTGATAATAAGGCATACAAGGTAACAAAGCAGCCTATGAGATATGATTTGCATTCCGGTCTTTATGAAGCACATATCTCTGGATTTCCAACCCCTAAATCGGGAGGAGACTACACAGTAAGGATACATGTGGTGAATGGTTTGAGGGGTTCGGGGTATAAAGATTCACGTTCTGATGCATTGCACATCAAAGGTGTCGGCCTTAGGGATGCAGGGTATTCTATAAGCGGTATATTTGGTTATTTGGCTTATTTGATTCAATATATTTTAAATAAAATCTAAATAGCAAAAATATGATGTTTGAGATGGAATGTTAAGTGTAGGCTGATAAGAAGGGATTATAAAATATGGGTTTTGTTGCGGGTTTGTCTGGATAATATTTTACCTTGAGTATAAGGAAAC
>JAFCBW010000063.1 GCA_017610525.1 Candidatus Nanohalarchaeota archaeon
GTATTTAAATACTTATTAGTAGTTACGGTTTTTTTTTGTATGTACTTACACGAAAATGTTTTCTTCTTTGATTGTGTTTAGTATGAGGCGCGTGTTTGTGCGCTCTATAAAGTCGTATTTCTGTATCTTTTTCAGGAATGAGTCCATGCTTCTGCGGTTGCGGAAGCGCGCAAGGATGACGGCGTCGAATTCGCCGGTGCAGTCGTATACTGCGAATACGTTTCCTGATTTTGCAATCTTTTTTTCGAGTTCAAAGAGCTTGCCTTTGGATATTTTTATGTCTATGAGGACGTCCAGATCAAACCCGAGCTGTTCGTAGTTCAGGGATACTGAGTACTTTTTGATGTATCCTTCCTTTTCTAGGCGCTTTATGCGTTTCATGGCTGTGGCTGCGGATACGCCTGCTTTTTTTGCGGTCTTCCTTAGTGATGCTTTTGAGTCGCTTAAAAGGGCATTGAGTAGCTTGCGGTCGTTTTCGTCTATTGTCATGTGATTACCATTTGTTTAGGATTGTGTGTAAATATGTCTTATTGCTGAACATATATTTAAGTATTTGTGGAATTTTTGAGGTTTTGTTTCAGTAATCTTTGAATAAGTATATTAATTGCGAAAGATACATATTAGATGTTAAAATCTGAGGTGTTTGGTATGGAAAAAGACAAGGCAATCGGAGTAATTGAGAGGGCTAAGAATGATAAGGTTGAGTTTGTGCAGCTTATTTTTACGGATATTCATGGCATGATAAAGTCTGTTACAATTCCTGTTGACAGGATGGAGGAATCTCTTGAGAAAGGTACCTGGTTTGACGGGTCGTCTGTCGAGGGATTTACGAGAATATGCGAGAGTGATATGTATCTCAAGCCGGATCCGGATACTTATGCGCTGATTCCATGGATGTCCAGAGATTGTGTTTATGCGCGCCTGATTTGTGATGTGTATACGCCGGAGGGCAAGCCTTTTGAGGGAGATCCGCGCTATATACTCAGAAAGGTGATAGCTGAGGCGAAGCAGATGGGTTTTGAGTATAATGTGGGTCCTGAACTTGAATTTTTTCTTTTCAAAAAGTCGGAGTCCGGCGGCCTTACTACGATTCCGCATGACGGCGCGGGGTATTTTGATTTTGCGCCCCGCGATCTTGCGTCTGATGTGAGGCGCGATATTGTTCTTGCTCTTAAGTCTTTTGGCATTGTTGTTGAGATGAGCCATCATGAGGTTGCGCCGGGGCAGCATGAGATTGATTTCAAGTATTCTGATGCTCTGACTACTGCGGATAGTGCGATTAGCTTTAAGGCTACTGTCAAGTCTATTGCGCATGCATATGGGCTGCATGCGACGTTTATGCCTAAACCGATATTTGGTGAAAACGGCAATGGTATGCATGTTCACCAGAGCCTGTTTGATGTGAAGTCTGGCAAGAATGTATTTTTTGATGGGGATGATGACTATAAGATATCACCTATTGCGAAACAGTTTATTGCAGGGCAGCTTGAACATGTGCCTGCGATGGTATCTGTTCTTGCGCCGACTGTCAATTCCTACAAGCGCCTGGTCCCGGGGTATGAGGCGCCGGTCTATATCTGCTGGGCGCAAACCAATCGTTCAGCTCTTATAAGGATACCGCATTATTCCAAAGGGAGGGAGCAGTCGACAAGGGCGGAGCTCCGGTGCCCTGACCCATCGTGTAATCCTTATCTTGCGTTTGCTGTTATGCTCAAAGCAGGGCTGGATGGGATGAAGAGAAAGCTCAACCTTGTCTCTCCTGTTGAGGAGAATGTCTATGAGTTTGATGATGAGAAACGGATAAATAGTAATATCAAAACTCTGCCTTATTCGTTGTTTGATGCGATATCTGAGTTGAAGAAGGATAAAGTGATTGCAGATGCTTTGGGCAAGCATTTGTATCCGATATATGTGCGCTCAAAAATAATGGAGTGGGATGAGTACAGGCTCCAGGTCACGAAATGGGAGATTGATAAGTATTGTTGAAGACATAACCTTTTGGATAAATGTCTTCACCATATCATTAAAAATCACTTTGTGATTTTTATGATTCAGCAAATCAGAGGATTTGCCAGAATCCTTAAAATTTCGTTGAAATTTTACCATCCAGCGAATCTTTGAGATTCGCCCGGATAGATTAGCGCCTCTTGATTATTTGCCAAATTAGCATATTTAGTAACGGCGCTAACTATATCTTGAGCAGACTTAGGCCTGCTTAGTTTCCTGCGGTATGGCTGTGGAGATATAATTTGAGATTGAGATGATTTCGTCTTGGGTTAGTTCGTACACTTTTTTTTCTTTCAGGGGCATGTTTTCTGCGACGTCTTTTGATGTGTCTTTGCTGAGGCCAAACATGTGCCTTGAGTGGTAAAATGATTTTTTCGCTTTCTGGTTTTTATGGCAGAATAGTGCGCCTACTGTCCTTTTGAACATAGGTTCGTCTTTTACTTTTGGGTTTTTCTTTTTTGGGATAAGGCGCACTATGGCAGAGTCTACTTTTGGTGCAGGATAGTAGCTGGTTTTTGGTACTTTTGCGATATATTCGGGTGTGAAGTAGTATTGCGTCATTACGGATATTTTTGAGTAGTCTCTTTCTCCCGGGTTTGCAATCAGGCGTTTTGCGAATTCTTTCTGGTACATGAGGACTGCGGGTTTACCTATCTCTCCCAGCTTTATGGTGAGTTTTCCGGATATTGAGTATGGGATGTTTGATACGCATTTGTCGAACGGGGGGTAGTCTATCTTGAGTGCGTCGCTGTTTATTATTTCAATTGTGTCTCTGTATTCATTTTTCAGCAGGCTTACAAGTGATCTGTCGAGCTCTATCACTATCACTTTTTTTGCGAGTTTTATGAGTTCTCTTGTGAGTGTGCCCGGTCCGGGGCCGATTTCGAGGATTGTTTCGCTTTTTTTTATGCCTGCTGCGTCAATCTCTTTTTTGATGGCGCTGCTGTCCACAAGGAAGTGCTGGTCAAGGTTCTTTTTCGGATGGATGTGGTATTTTTTTAGTAGTTCTAGCATAGTCTTTTATTCTGTTTGATACTTTTTAAATGCTTAAGATTCCGCCACTCTATTGGGTGGCAGTATGCGGAATCTTTGCATGTCAACAACTTTGGTGATATTTGTGGGCATGCAAGGCATGTCGCCGGTCTATTGACCGGAGGTTGTTGACAGTTCGCGGCAAGGCTAGTTGTATTTTTTATTGTATGTGGTGTATGAACCGGCAATAAAAATCTTCGAAAATTCTCTGTATCTGGTTGTATTTTCGAGCTTTTTCATTTGTGTTATTGTGGTGAAAAAAGCATAGGATTCACCACCTTGATGAGTATCCTATGATTTTTAAAATTAATGCGCGAACTAAGCTTATGAAGTGTACGATATGCGGTAAGATGGCAGTGATAGTTCGGCGGTATGAGGGTCGTGCGCTGTGCAGGAAGCACTTTTTTGATTCTGTGGATAGGACTGTGAGGAAAACTATCCGTATGGAGAAGATGATACCGCGCGGGAGCCATGTTGCTGTTGGGATATATGGGGATGGTGATTCTGCACTTCTTCTTTACCAGTTGTGCAAGTTGGGTAAGAAGCGTGATGACCTTAAGATATCTGCGATTGTTGTTGATGAGGGGATTAGGGGGTATAGCAAAGAGGTTATGGTTTTTGCGAAGAAGATTGCGGGGTTGGCGGGGGTTGCGCTTTATCCGGGGTCGTATAAGGATGTGTTTGGGATGACGTTGGGTGAGTTTTTGCGTAAGTCGAAGGGTCGGGGTGTGGATACCTATGGGGTCTGTCAGTCTTTGCGTTGTGTTGCTTTTTGCAAGAAGGCAGGTGAGATTGGGGCGGATAGGGTTGCATTGCCTGTCAATGTGGATGATGTGGTTCAGGAAATAGTGTCTGGTTATTTTTGCGATGGGGGGGATGTGGATATTGCTATAGAGCAGTTTGCGCAAAAGAAGATGCCTGTTGTGCGGATGATAAAGCCGCTATCAAAAGTGCTGGGGAAGGAAACCGGGCTTTATGCTAAGCTTAAGGGGTTAAGTGTGATGCCTGTGGAGTGTCCTTATGCTTCCGGGTCTGTCGGGTTGAAAATAGGCGGGGTTCTGGACGAACTTGATGAGAGGCATCCGGGGGTAAAGTTTAATATTTTGAAGGGGTGTGAAAGATTATGAAGATGATTGTGCTGTGTTGATGTGCTATCTGGAAGTCCCCCTTTGTGCTTTTTGATATCCCTCAACCTTCTGAAAGGTTGACCATCAAGTGCGTTTCGCTGCGCTCAAGCGCACGAGTGATTATTTTGTTCTCGCTTTTTTTCTAACCCCCACCTTCCCTACTTAAGAATAAGTTGTGGTTTTTGTTCTTTGTATATAATCTTTGTATCTTATGTTGTTGAGTTGTTACTGTTGGGTTCATAAATGCACGTATTGTGTGTTCATTAACGTGTAGTGAAATCGACAGCAATGGGCTTGATGTGATGGATATATTTAAATAATTTTCCCACAATCATTACTTATGGTAAATAACACCGGATATTTACTGTGCTGTAAGGAATTTCTGGTTAATGAATGGAGTGATTAAATGGGTCCTAATGAGCAGGAACGTGTTGAGATAACAAAGTCAGAGTTAGATGAGCTGGAGTATATCAACAGGAGCCACGTGAATGGTTTTCTTTTCACAAATGAGAACAGGGCCGCAATCTTATATTTATTGTATAACCAGGACGAAAAAAAGATGCAGACAGAGAATATGGCATTTCATCTTGGCATATCCCACAGGACGGCCCTGTATCATCTTGAAATACTGGAACAATGTGGTTTTGTTGAAGTAAGGGAGTTCAGACGGCATGGTCTTGTGCCGATGAGATCTGTATGGGGTCTTAATCTGGATAATGATATGGTTATTGAAGAAGCATTCAAAAAAATCACGGAAAATTATGGAAGAGAAAAACTGGATGTTCTTGTGAGCAAAAAGCGGCGCAATAGATAGTTTGTTTTTTATTTGCCGAATCTTCTTTTCCTGAGTCGGTACTCATCGACTGCTTTTATCAAGTCTTCTTTTTCAAATTCAGGCCATAGTTTGTCGCAAAAGTAAAGTTCACTGTAGGCTGTCTGCCAGATGAGGAAGCCGGATGTCCTTTGCTCGCCTGATGTTCTTATGACGAGGTCTGGGTCTGGTGTGCCGTTTGTGTATAGGTATTTCCTGTAAGTGTTTTCATTGATATTTTCCGGTTCTATTGTGTGATTCTTTACGGCTGATGCGATCTTTTTTGTGGCATCCAGAATCTCTTGGCGGCCGCCGTAGGCAATTGCAAAGCTTATGGTGTAGTTATGATAATCTTTTGTTGCTTCCTCTGCTTTTTGGATGGCTTCCTGGACAGGTGCAGGTAACAGGTCTACTCTGCCAATGACCTTGACTCTCACTTTGTTTTTATGTATCTTTTCCCGGGTTACAATGCTTAGGAATTCTTTTTCAAATATGTTCATCAGGTAGTTAAACTCTCTTTTTGGGCGGTCCATGTTTTCGATTGAGAATGACCACAATGTAATTTGCGGTATGTTTAGTTCCATGCACCAGTCAAGGACCTTCTCAACTTTCTTTGCGCCCCAGTCATGGCCTTGCCACGGGTTTTTCATGAGTCTTTTTGCAAATCTGCGATTGCCATCCATTATGATTCCCAGATGATTTATCTGATTTTCCATAAATATCACAAGAATTCCCAGTCTTATAATATGGCTTGTTCACTTTAAATATTTTACCAAAGTTGCAAGCCGGGGGTTTTTGAGCATTATCCTGATTAGTTTGTGTGTTTTTCCTTCTGTCAGGTCGAGAATGTCCTGGCCGCAGAGTGAGGATTGAGCCAGGTTCAGATCTGAGTCTGTCACTTTCTCGAGCAGGTGTACTATTTTTTCGATTTTTTTCAGGTTTTTTCCTCTTTTTTCCCACCAGAGTTTGTTGTACCTGTCCAGTGCGCTGTTTGAGGTGTCGCCGGATTTTATTGTATCAATTATAACTTCTGTTGCAATCTCTGCGGAGAATGACGATTCTGCGAGCCCGCCGCCGTGAAGCGGGTTGACCTGGTGCGCAGCGTCGCCTATTGCAAGAAAATTGTCTGTGGTCATGGATTCGAGGAAACCGCCGATGGGTATTCCGCCGGAGTTTTCTTCTATTATTGAGCCTTTGCTTATTTCTGGTTTGCCTGCTATCCACTTGTCAAGGTAGTATTTTGCTGTTTTCCCGTTAGGGTTGCCTATGCCTATCCCGACGTTTGCAATGTGGCTTCCTTTCGGGAAAATCCAGATATATCCCCTGGGGGCGATGTCATTGCCGAGGTAAGTGTATATTTTGTGCGGGTCCGGGATGTCGATGTTTGCCATCTCATATTGGTATCCCGATTCTATGGTTTTTGGCGTGTTTCCTGATGGCAGTCCTGCGATTCGCGCGATTTTCGACTCTACGCCGTCTGCTGCGATGACTATTTTGCAGTATACGTCTTTCTGTTCCCCGTTGTATGTTAGTTTTACGCCTGCGATTTTGCCGCCTGCCCATATCAGGTCGAAAACATGGGCTTTTGTGTATATTTTCGCTCCTGCAATTGCTGCATCGTATGCAATGAACTTGTCGAATACCTTGCGTTCAAGAATGTAGCCTCCTGGTTCTTTAGGCATTTCGATTGTTCCGCCGTTTGGAGTGATGACAATGCCACCGTCTATTGCCTGTGTGACAAAGCGCTCTTTGCCGGTATATCCTATGCGTTTCAGGTCCGGTAGTCCTATGCCTTCAGCACATCTTTTGGGTGCCCCGATTTCAGGCCTTTTTTCAAGGATGAGAACTTTCAGACCTTTTTTGGCACACAGTTTTCCTGTCAATGTGCCTGCAGGTCCTGCACCGATAATGATTATATCATATTTTTGTTCCATAGTCAGTCACTCCTAAAGGTTGGTGGTTAATCTCAGTGCGTTGACAGGGCAGAATCTTGTGCAGATATCGCATTCAATGCATTTGTTTTCATCAACTTCAAGCACCATGTTTTTTAGTGTGAGCGCATCTTTTGGGCATATTGATACGCATCCTGCGCATGATAAGCATTTGTTTTTGTCGATCTTTAATACCATATAGGTCACCTGCCCGTCAGTCTATCAGTACATC
>JAFCBW010000193.1 GCA_017610525.1 Candidatus Nanohalarchaeota archaeon
TCTATGAAGTGTTTGCGCATTTCACTTGTATCCATTTTCACTACCTTTTGTATTTCTTATTGAGTTCGGTAAGTACAGGGTCACTCAAAAAAATCTGTGCAAAATTTTTGATTATACTCACTATGAGATTGTAATTACCTAGTAATGAATACAATTATACCTTTTTAAAGGTTTTGATGAGTACAAACGCATTTAGAGTATGTTCCGTCCACGAATTTCAGTCACTGAAGCACAATAGACTCCTAATTAGCAATCCTTACATCCTAGCTTAAAGAACATTATATATACAATAATGACATATAATAACAAAAAAGAAAGCGAAGGGCGTTAAGCCCTCAAAAACTATATGTCGCAAGCTCAAAAATAAATGCCTGCTATTTTAGACTTATATTGCGTGTCCAATATAAGAATGAAATAATGCCGATTCCGGCGGTTATAACGACATATGTCGTTATAACCATATGTTCTAATGAGGGGATCGGAATTGAAAACAAATAATTCATTCCGATTATCAGTGCGTTGAAACCAAAAATTCCGCTCAGAAGTATTACAAGTCCAGCCCAAAGAGCTGGCTTGTTGCTGTCTTTCATATTTTCCTCCCCACACTTAATTTCTCCACGCTATGTGGAAAATAAGGCAGTGAGCTCCTTTTTGTTCATCCTCCACCGCAAGCAGGGGATTTTCGATACAAATTCACAGGCAGCACCCAACAGAGTGATGCTAGAAAGAAACGCCTGCGAACTTCAGACATACTCCATATAAAGTACCCTTACAGTACTTGGCAGGGAATACACCCACTCCATAACCCTCTGCGACACCCCTCTCTTTTCAGGGAAGAACGTCCTTGTTCCTTCGAGTCCCGGACCGGAAACCGACAGAGTCAAGTCCGTATACCATAAAGGATATACCGGACTGTTGGACAACTGCAGGTCAACCGTTATCTCAAAGTCCTCTCCGGGTTCTATCTTGAACTTAAACGAAGGCCATGAATTATGGCCGCGAACCACATTCAGTTTTCCAATTCCCTTTAGAGGTACGAGACAATTGCTGATTTTTATGATTGCCTCAGTCCCCTCGATACGGAAACTTACCTTTGCCGGAATATCCCTGCCCTCGGGATCATGCTTCTCAATCCATCTTTTCGGTAAGATGGACCAAATCCCTACTGGCCCCACAAACGGGAAATACCAGAGATAATGCAGCACAATCGCAAAGAGGACGATTTCCTCGATAAACGCTGCACTTCCTATAGGTGCATAGGCTGGCAACAGGATATATTTCAATGCCAGGAACACGGCTGCAGCATAGATAACCTTATTGCGTGTATAACGGTACACCCCGGAGATTATCTTTGCTGCCTTGTGGTTTACGAGATTTATGCTCTTGTAAAAGATCAAATCCTCTAAAGCGTATAATCCCGAAAAGGGGACTCTCCATAGAATTGTCCATCCCAGGAGAAGCCACAATCCCCATGTTACCGGAACCGGCAGCATGTGCGTCACATGAGATATGATGAAAACGGCAACCGCTGCCGTCACAGCATATATTATGAGATGCCCCACGTCTTCGAGGTAGCTCATGGCACTGAACCCCGAATACCTTATTTTGGGATATATTTTGTGTGCCACTTCACGCACAAAGGAAATGGCACACTTGAGACCCAGAATGGCCATCGAAATTAATCCCAGATACCAGATGGCCTGCAGGATTAATCCTGCCATGACTCCGGGATTATCCATGCTAAATTCAACTAATTCGAACATAAGCACCTCCTATTCTCGCACGTCAACCCACCACGTGCAGGTATTCGTTTGTCAATCAAACGCAGGCTAAACAACAAACGCCTGCGTCTTTTGTGTTGTTATCCAGATCGTGATTTGAGACACTGATAATGCAAACAAGAACATGATTATTCCGAATATGAGCACATTACCTGTTAATGCACACATAAAGAGAATTATCGTGATGCTGCTGCCACACACCATCAATATAATGTTGACCCAAAACAAATTCCAATCCCGCATCAAACATGATGCGAGTATCATCGTACCTCCAAAGAAAACAATCATTGTGATGCTTCCACAATGAAAAAGAAACAAGACAAACATTGGCTCTTGCAGTGATGTCACAAACAACTCCGCCGTTCCAGACAATTCGTCTAGAACAGCTTTTCCAAACACGGACAGCAGATAGTCCT
>JAFCBW010000194.1 GCA_017610525.1 Candidatus Nanohalarchaeota archaeon
TGAGCCATAATATACTTAAACCTCTTGGAATGGCCATTCAGCATCTTCTTCGCATCCTCGACAATCCTGTACCCCCTGTACAACGGAACCTGAAAATGATGCTTCACTCTTTTCACAGGCCTGCACTGGAAAACATAATAAGGATTGACACCAATACCCACAAGCCCATTCAACAACTCCGCAAGAACACAGGGATCGTCATTAACCCCGCGAAGCAAAACCGTCTGGTTATTCACAATGACCCCGCACTTGATAAGCTTATCAACACAATCAATTGACTTATCAGTAATCTCTCTTGGATGATTGAAATGAGTCACAACATATATCCTCCTCTGCTTCGTCGAATACTTCTTCAAAACACCAGTCAACCCGTCATCCATGAGAATCCTGTCAGGAAACGCAACAGGTATCCGGCTTCCAAACCTGATAAAACGAAGATGCGAAATACCAGAAAGCATCTCAAGAAACTGCTCGATAACATCAGTCTGCAATATAAACGAATCCCCACCAGTGATAAGAACATTATTAATCTGTTCATTCTTACTGATATAATCAACAGCCTTACCGAACTGGCGCAATATCTCATGATTTGTACGCCCTACCAGCCTTTTCCTGAAACAGAACCTGCAATAAGCAGCGCACTGGTTAGTAGACAGCACAAGCGCAGTCTGGTCATACTTATGCTGTAGCCCCATAAACTTTGTACTCTCACTCTCGCCGCTCGTATCATACGACCCATCTAAATCCAGCTCATCAACCGAGGGTATAATCATCCTTCTGATAGGGTCATTCTCATCCTCAGCATCAATCAGGGACATATAATACTTGGTAACACTCATCGGATGCAACTGTACCACTTTCTGCAGGCTCCTCTCCTCATCCGGAGCCAATGAAATATGCTCCTTAAGTTGCTCAATAGTACAGATATTCTCCCTAAGCTTGCTTTCCCACACCATAACATAAAATGAGGGAACTGCATATATAAACCTTATGTGTACCTTTAATCACAGTATACTCAAGGCATGAAATAATGAGGAGCAAACATCACCCAAAACCAAATTGCCTTGATGTATATGGGAAGGCACTCTACTCAATTTATTAGTGCCTTCACCATACACACACTAAGAAAGTATATCAACAAGCTCCAAAAGACCGGAAATCTCATAATCCGGCTTGATGCCAGACGTATTTTCAACCTCGTTCCTGTTAAGCCACACACTCCTGACCCCGGCATTAACAGCGCCCAAAACATCATCCGCAAGCGAATCACCCACATGAAGAAACTCATCCTTTCTGCACCCTGCCTTCTCAAGTGCCATATAAAATATCTTCGCATCCGGCTTGCGGACACCGCAATCATCAGAAAGTATAACAAAAGAAAACATCTCTGAAAGCCCGCACACATCAGGCCCGGTATTCCCATTAGAAATTAATCCGAGAGCATATTCCCTCATCAACACCTGAAGCGCCCAGGAAACATCATCATAAGCATCAACACTCACCTCACGATACTTAAAATACACGCCGTTAAGATGCGCCGCAAGAACATTATTCCTCCGCCCGGCATTGCAAAGAGCACGGCGAAACGATTCATGGCGTATATCCTTGAGAATTATCCCTTTCCCCTCGAACTCATGAGCAACCATATCCCGTATCTCAGCCATCTTATCAACATCAAGCACAGAAGCAGACTTAGGGTCAAGCTTCTCAAGCTCCTTCAATGTACCAAGAAGTGAAAGGCGCATAGACTTCTCATAATCCCAAAGAGTCCTGTCTGCATCAAAAGAAATCGCCTTTATACCTGTAATTTTCTCCATAGCATGATTATTCTCTCAGGATTTTAATAATGTATTTTACAGACAGAAGTCACAGAATCAATAGTAAATATCCACAACATTCATATCTTTTCCATAGACAAAAACATCCATGCTGGGATAAAGTATATATTCTCCTGTGCATCAAACAAATCTTTTGTTATCACAAGACCGAATTTCGGATTGAAATGTTCCATAAACCGAAGAAGCCCGGGAATATCACTTTGTTTCACTGTATTTTTGAATTTTACTTCAATCGGGATATTTTTATAAACAAAGTCAACTTCATATTTATCCTTCCAGTAACTGATATTCAAGTCAATGCCTGATCGGCTGCTTATCAGGTGTGCAGCCACAGCACCTTCAATATCCTTTGAAAATA
>JAFCBW010000195.1 GCA_017610525.1 Candidatus Nanohalarchaeota archaeon
AAAATGTCTCAGGTATTTAAGAGGGGCAAAAAGCCCGGAACACGATGAATAGAGAGCATTATGATACCTTATGAAATAAGATGTCAATGTGATTGTGATAACTGCAAGAATAGTTGTCAACGAGACTATCTGCATTGAAAGGACACCGGTTGAATATCCAAGTGCTGCAAGTATCAGTGAAAATTCAGATACCTGTGCAAGCCCTGTCCCCGAGATAAATGCAGTTCTCCCTTCATAGCCAAACACAGTTATGATAATTGTTGTAAGCACAGGTTTTATGATAAGCACAATGAATGAGAATAAGACTATCGGACCGATTAGTGCCGGAATATCCGTAAGCACAAGCTGCATGCCAAGTGACACAAAGAAAATAGTTGCAAAGAAGTCGCGAAGCGATGATATTCTTCCGATAATCTCAAGATTATAAGGAAATACCGCAAGGCTGATGCCGGCAAGGAAACCCCCGATAGCGATTGAAAATCCTGCAAGGTGAGAAAATGTACAGAACACAAACGCCACGAGAAGTGATGAGAGAAAGACGACCTCAGATGACTTCGATATACTCCTGACAAAAGAGGGGAAAATATATTTTGATGAGACAATTGCAAGTGAAAACAAGCCAATACCTTTAAGCAGCGCAATAATGATGACTTCTGGGCTGAAATGCTCTATATTGCCAATGACAGACATTGCCATGACAACCAGGATATCCTGCATCAAAAGAAACCCAAGCATGATTCTCCCATGCAGGGTATCAATCTCATTTTTGTCCTGCAGTATCTTAATTACAAGCATTGTACTTGAAAACGCAACGATTAGCCCGAGATATATTGCAGTCATAAAAGGATAGCCAAAATACACAGCGCCAAAAACACCGAATGCAAATGACGCAAGAACCTGCGCTATTGCACCGAAACTTGAGACAAACCCAACATCCTTTAGCCGGGAAAGATCTATTTCCATGCCTACAATGAACAGAAGAAACGTTATTCCAAGCTCAGACAAAGTCAGTATAAGCGCATGATCAGACACAAGTCCACCATATCCGGGAATATTCAAAAGCAGGGCAAGTTCCGGCCCGATGATTATGCCCGCAATGATATATGCAGGGATAAGAGGCTGTTTCAGCAATGATGCCATATACGCAAGTAGCGCAGCAGCTGCAAATACAATACCCACATCAAAAAGAGAACTAACACTGACTATATCCATACACGTTTTATGGCTTAAGTACTATATATCTTTTTTTTGAGCACCCCCTATTCGTTAGATTAATATTCGTTAGATTAATATACTGGCTCCACACAATATTTAGTATGGCTGATAGCAAAGATAGTAAGGATAACAAGATACCTGGAGAATTTCGGACTGCTCCAACCCCAAAATTCCGCCTAAGAGACGCGAACATGAAAACCGTCGCAGCAACAGGCACAATGACAAAATGGGGCGACGTAAATCTCGGCAAGTGCGTAATAGTACAGGGCCTGGACCAGGGAGGGAAATTTGACGAAGGCGTTGACCTCAACCCCACAGGCGTCGGCGGCTTCACGCAGAACATGTTCTACGGCATGTCATTTGAACTCGGAAAGGATAGCTGGGCGAGAGTAAAAGGCGATGAGTGGATAGAAACAGGTCATGCCAACCCCGAATATCACCAGATGATACTTGGACAAAAAGCCACTTACGAGGACAAGATGAAACAGGGCCTTGCAGGCATATCCCAATCTGTTGCAGACCTCGAACTGCTTGAACACGACGTAAGAAAGTATGAGGAATACAAAGGATACCTGGAGGACATTGACAGCGACGACCCGAAAACAGCACGATCTGGAACATTCGCAATAAAGACAATCTTTGTAGACCAGGTAGACTTCCACGCAGGCGGCGGCGGTCAGGGAGCAGGAAGGCTGTCACTGGCATTCATGCGAAACAATAACATCATGCCGACAATTGTCAACGATTTCTTGATGATGGAATCACTCACAGACATACAGGAAGGCGGAAAGTTCGTAAACATGGCTGACGTTGAAAAAAAGATGCTTGAATCCAAATGGACACTTTACGAGCACTGGCTTGACGTATTTCGCAGTGCAATCATGCAGAGGCTCGAAAGGATAGAAACCCTCCGCAAGAGCCGCGAATTCACAATAGGACAGTTCAGGGACTGGCTGAAGCCAATCATCGCAAGATAC
>JAFCBW010000196.1 GCA_017610525.1 Candidatus Nanohalarchaeota archaeon
ATCTGCATTTTCCATATTTGAGAAAAAAAGCATTACTCTGGACATAAGTCTGGATAAAAGTAAATATTATCTGGAAGAAAAACTTAACTTAAACGGGAAATTATTGGATGAACAGCTAAACGCCATAACTGATGCAACAATAACTTACAGTTTGGAAGATATTTCCCGGAAAACTACAACAGATTCTAACGGTGATTTTTCAGTAACACTCAACGCTCCAGAAAAAGAAGGCACTTTCAATTTGAATGTAGAAGCCAAAAAAGATCCCTATTTAATCAAAAAGACCGTCACGATGACAACATATAGAAAAAGCTCACTCGCAATATCAACCCCCTCTTCCCCTGCAGTGGATTTGGACATCCCGTCTGATATCACATTTACAATAAGCAATACCGGCCAATCAGCAGTATCCGACATAGCTATTTCTGCAACAGAAATCCCTGATGATTGGTATCAGCTAAGTACTTCCAAAATAGACAGCATCGAACCCGGCGAAAAACAGGAAATAGAGATGAAACTTCTTATACCCAAAGCTCAGTGTACAGACAACCAATGCATGCAACAATACACTGTAAATCTAGATGCAAAATCAGACACTGCCTCAACCTCGTCAGGATTCACACTAAATATAAATGGCATAGCTCCCAATGCACAATCCGAAACACCGATTGAAGAAACAAAAGCAGATGAGTCTCATGTCACAGGATTATCCACATGGGCCTCCGGAAGCAATATTCTGGCAATTATAGTGATTTTTATTGCCCTCATATCAATTATTTTATTGGCAAAAAAGCGCAATATGCTCAAAAGCGACACCCGCAGTTCTTTAACCCCGCTGATCAGGAATATTAGAACCGAAGTATTAAAAACAGGAAATAGCAGAGAATCACTCGCGAGGACATCAACAACAGAACCCGCAGCAATAAAGAACAGCGAAACACAAAAAAAAGATCTTGAAGACATAATAGTGAATCCATTCTCCAGAAACGAATGACGATTATACGACCACAACATAGCAACAATACCTATATATACTCCCTCGCCACAAAAAAGCATACACACCACAGACACAATTATTACGGGGAAGGGAGATAAATTGAAGGGAGAGAAACATATTACTAAGCTTATTGTTTTAGTATATCTGTTATTACTGGTAGTGGCTCTAGCGATGCCGTCAGTATTAGCTGATGGCACAGATGATAACCTGATCACGTCAGTGACTGTGGGAAATGAACTGCCGACAGTCGGACCAATAACCTGCAACTCCTACTCTTTCACACCGATAGCAGAATCAACCATACTACTAAACTGTACTGCAACCGTTTCAGACCCTAATGGCTATGAGGATTTAGCGGGCATACGTGCCGAATTTTACAACGATACCCGCGGACTTCCCGCGAATTACACAAAACATTACTACAATGATACCTGTTCATTCACCCAGAACGGAACCACGTCCACAAACAGTACAGTGGAATGCCTATTCACCATATACTACCACGCGAATCCTGCAGACTGGACAATGTACTTCAATGTGACCGATGGAACTGCTGGTGCGACCGGAAACAACACAGAGACAATAACCATACAATCCTTGACAGCGCTAAATGTTACGCACACAGAGATCAATTTCGGAAGCCTTGATCTGGGCGACACATCAGCCCAGCAAACCACAACTATCAAGAACACAGGAAACGTAGAACTGGACATAAGGATCAATGAATCATTAAATGCCGGTAACATGACCTGTGACGGCAGCGGCTCTGATAACCTAACTACGAGCGCAGCAGCTACAGGCGTAAGATACAACACAACAAACAGCTTTAATTTCGACGATACATCGTGGAAACTTACATCCGAAAACGACCTGATAGATGTCAACTGGTCGAAATCATATGATGGGTCAAGTTCAGCACCACCGGAATATAATCTGTACTGGCTGATAAAAATACCTTCAAGCGGAATATCAGGGACATGTACAACAACAACAAGGATATCTGCAACAGCCAGTTAACAACGCAGATATCCTAAATCCGACGGGTATGAAAATTTTTTCCGTGATGGCTTATAAATCTAAACACCTCATTTCCCATGCAAATATGTATGAACTCTATTTCCGTGATAGAATAATTCTGGATAATAAACGATATCAGAAAGATATAAAAGTGAAGTCACCCAACTATTA